>JBARIB010000818.1:0-1932 GCA_049799535.1 Allostellaceae bacterium
ACGCGACACAGCGCAACGCGATGGGGCAGGCGGCGGTCGCCGCGGCGCGCGCCGTCGGCTATATCGGCGCCGGCACCGTCGAATTCATCACCGAGGCCGGCGCCTTTTATTTCATCGAAATGAACACGCGGCTCCAAGTGGAGCACCCGGTTACCGAGGCGGTGACCGGGCTCGACCTCGTCGAATGGCAATTGCGGGTGGCTTCCGGCGGGGCTTTGCCGGTCTGTCAGCAGAATCTACTCCTGAGGGGACACGCGATCGAAGCCCGGCTCTACGCCGAAGATCCGGATCGCGAATTTCTGCCGCAGACCGGAATTCTTCATCGGCTGCGATTGCCGCCGGCCGAACTCGCGCGAGTGGATACCGGAGTGCGCCAAGGCGACGCCGTCACCACGTTCTACGATCCGATGATTGCCAAGATCATCGTCTGGGGAAAGGATCGCAACTCGGCGCTCGGCCGACTCCGCCGTGCCCTCGCCGAGACAGCGCTGCTCGGAGTTCCGACCAACCTCGCCCTTCTGGCGCGAATTGCGCGGCACCCGAATTTCATCGGGGCCGACATAGACACTGGATTCATCGAACTCCATCGTGCGAAGCTCATGCCCGAAGCTCGTTCCGTACCCGATGCGGCGTTCGCGGCCGCGGCGCTGTTCCACCTGCTGGCGGGCGAAGCGGCGGCAAAGGAAATCGCCGCCCGCTCGGGCGATCCGTTTTCTCCCTGGGCGAGGGTCGATGGGTGGCGCCTCAACGGTCTGGCCCACCAAGAGCTGATCTTTCGCGACGGGGTGGAGGAACGGAAAGTCAGAGCTCGCGCCAGCGCGGGGGGTTGGTTGCTGCATATCGCGGAAAAGCCGATGCTGGCAGCAGGCGAGTGGTGCTCGGATGGAACCCTGAGCACTGCGCTCGATGGCGTGCGCCGTCGCCTGATCGTGCTCGACAACGGCCCCGAGACGGCGGTTTTCATCGACGGCGAGAGCTGGCGGCTGATTGCGGTCGACCCGTTGGCCGCGCATTCCGGCGAGGACCCGGGCGCCGGCCAGCTCACTGCGCCGATGCCGGGACGGGTCACGCAGCTGATGGTCGGGCCCGGCGACAATGTGCGGCGGGGTCAGCCGCTGATGAGCATCGAAGCAATGAAGATGGAGCATACGGTCGCCGCCCCTGCGGACGGAATCGTCGAGGCGGTGCGGTTTGCGGTCGGCGATCTCGTCGAAGAAGGGTCAGAATTGATCGCGCTGAAGGTGCCCGAGGGAAGGGGACCAGGCTGACCTACGCATCCAAGAAATGCCGTTGCACTTGCTGAAGCTTGCTGTCGGAATCGAGAATATCGATCATTTGCGCGATGTCAGGGCCGCCCGGACGGCAGAGCGTGGCGGCAACTGGGTTTACACGAGAAACCACCCGCGCCGCGCTCAGGAGATCCTTGCGGGCGGCTCGATTTACTGGATTATCCGCGGCCAAATCCGGGTGCGCCAGCGCGTGAAGGGATTTCGCGGCGAACGGGACGGCAACGGCCGCCGCTACTGCCTGATCGAGGTCGATGGCAAGCTGGTGCCGACCCTGCCTCGGCCCTGGCGGCCGTTCCAGGGCTGGCGCTACCTTTCCACCGAGGATGCGCCTGCCGATCTTCCCGATGGCGGCAAGCCTCCTTCGGATCGAATGCTGGCCGAATTGCGCGAGCTAGGCTTGATCTAAGCGTACGGCCGCCTCGGAATTTTTTGTGCCGCCGCTCTGGACGGTTGCGGTCAGAATTATTACGTTACTCCTTCGCGCCTGCCAGCTGACTGACCCTACGAGCCGTAACCATCGGCACTTGACGGGGTGAGGGAGGTGGGCTTATAAGCGCGGCCCCTTTGCGGTCCGAGGATGGGTTCCAAGGATTGCGGGGGATGGTTGTTTGAGATTGTGGAGAAGAGGGAAGGGATGCGCGGA
>JBARIB010000819.1:0-1961 GCA_049799535.1 Allostellaceae bacterium
GCGAAAAGCGTGTGAACCAAGCTTCGGTGATTTTGAACTGTGGGGAAGTACAAGAGATAGTGGCTGGATCTTCGGCGAGGAAATCGGCCCAGGGGCACCCCTCGGCCCAGCTGGCGAGCGCCGCCAAATTGCGTTCCGAACGGGCGATAAGCCCGTCGAGACCACCCACCGCCTCCGCCCATTTCAAAGAGTCTAGCGCGTCCTCGACACAAAGCATCGACGGCGTATTGATCGTCTCTCCGCGGAACACCCCCTCGATCAGCTTGGCTTTTGTCGTGAGTCGGAACAGCTTGGGCAATGGCCAAGGAGGAGTGTAGCTCTCAAACCGCTCGACGGCGCGCGGCGACAATGCCAGCATGCCGTGTCCGCCTTCACCGCCCAGCGACTTCTGCCACGACCAGGTGACGACATCGAGCTTGTCCCACGGCAGCCGCATCGCAAAGACCGCCGAGGTCGCGTCGCAGATCGCCAGCCCTCGCCGGTCGGCGGCGATCCAGTCGCCGTTCGGCACCCTCACCCCGGAAGTCGTACCGTTCCAGACAAAAACGACATCGCGCTCGGGATCGACTTGCGAAAGCTCGGGAAGCTTACCATACGGCGCCTGCATGACGCGGACATCGCTGAGCTTGAGCTGAGCGATGTCGGCGACCCAACCCTCGCCGAAATTTTCCCAGGCCAGAACGTCAACTCCGCGCGCGCCGAGCAGCGACCACATCGCCATCTCGATGGCTCCGGTATCGGAGCCGGCGACGATCCCCACCCGCCACTCGGGTGGGATACCGAGGATCGTGCGCGAGCGGTCGATCACTTCGACGAGCCGCGCCAGCCCAACGCCAGAGCGATGCGAACGGCCGACCAGCGCGTTCGCGAGAACCGCTGGCGACCATCCCGGCCGTTTAGCGCAAGGGCCGGAAGAAAAGCACGGGTTGGCCGGGCGCCGCGTCGGCTTCATCAAGCTGTTCCTCGCAAAAACAGATACGACCCTCAGAACCGCATCGCGCGGCGATACTTATGGGGGAGCTCAGGCCGCGTCAATCCGGCGTCAAGGCCAATTCCCAGTATTGCCCGACCAAGTCATGCCCAAAGCTGTGGTGCGGCTCCTCGCGCACCAGATGAAAACCGGCGGTCTCGTAAATGCGTCGGGCAGCGACCAAAACGTCGTTCGTCCACAGTATGAGCTTGCTGTAGCCCGACTTTCGAGCGAAGCCGATGCATTGGCTGACGAGCCGGCGTCCGATCCCGAGCCCGCGGGCCATAGGTTCCACGTAAAGCAGTCGCAATTTGGCGGTTTCCTGGTTGTCCTTTACGAGAAGAACGGAACCGACGACCTCGCCATCGCGCTCGGCGATCCAACAGTGCTCGCGCCGAACATCGAAATTCTCGATGAAATCGGCGGCGACCCGCGCGACCAACGCCTCGAAGGTCATGTCCCATCCATATTCTTCGGCGTAGAGCGCGCCATGCCGGTGGATGATCCAACCCATGTCGCCCGGCTGGTGCGGACGGATGATGTACGAGAGCCCGCCCCGCTTGCTTCGATCCCCGAGCAGGTGCTCAACCCGCTCGAGGGCTGCAACCAATCGCGCTTGATCCGAAACCGACGATTCCGCTAAGAGGGCCGCGATTTCGTCCCGCGAGCGGGCGTCTATTGTCGCAAACATCTCCCACCCCTGGTCGGTCAGGGTGAGAACGATCTGGCGCCCATCGGTCTCGGAGGGTCGCTTGGCAAGGAAGCCCTTCTCCTCGAAGCTCTTGAGCATGCGGCTCAGATATCCCGAATCCAGGCCTAGCGTCTGTACGAGCTCGGACGCTGTCGTCTGCTCGCGCTGCGCCAGCTCGTAGAGGACGCGACCTTCGGTCAGCGACAGGGAACTGCCGACCAGCCCTGCATTCAGCACACCAATTTTGCGGGTGTAGAACCGGTTGAAGCGCCTGACAGCGCCGATCCGCTCTTCCAGCTC
>JBARIB010000820.1:0-3912 GCA_049799535.1 Allostellaceae bacterium
GTCTTGATGACTTCGAATTGCTGACGGGCGCAAGACGGGCACGAGATCACCGTGACGCCGCGCCGCCGCAGACCCAGCGATTTCAGCATTTCGAAGCCGGCCTTGACCTCCTCGACCGGATCGGCCGACAGCGAAACCCGGATCGTGTCGCCAATCCCGGACCACAGCAGCATGCCGAGCCCGATCGAGGATTTGACCGTACCGCTCCGCAAACCGCCCGCCTCGGTGATCCCAAGATGGAGAGGGTAGTCGCAGGCTTCGGCGAGCTGCTGATAGGCGGCGACCGCGAGAAACACGTCGGAAGCCTTGCACGAGATCTTGAACTCGAAGAAATCGTTGTCCTCGAGGATCTTGGCGTGGTTGAGCGCGCTTTCGACCATGGCCTCAGGGCAAGGCTCGCCATAGCGCTCCAAGAGGTCGCGCTCGAGCGAGCCGGCATTGACGCCGATGCGCATCGAGCAGCCGTGGTCCTTGGCCGCCTTGACGACTTCGCGCACGCGGGCAGACGAGCCGATATTGCCGGGATTGATGCGCAGGCAGGCGGCGCCGCTCTCGGCCGCCTCGATCGCCCGCTTATAGTGGAAATGGATGTCGGCGACGATCGGCACCGTTACTTGCCGCACGATATCTTTGAGCGCGAGCGCCGATTCCTGGTCGGGGCAGGAGATCCGCACGATGTCGGCGCCCGCGTCTTCGAGCGCCCGCACCTGCGCGACCGTCGCCGCGACATCGCTCGTCACCGTGTTGGTCATCGACTGCACGGTGATCGGCGCATCGCCGCCAACCGGCACCTTGCCGACATAGACCTTGCGGCACTGACGCCGGTGGATGTCGCGATAGGGCCGTACGCTCATGATCCGATCTCGCGTAGTTGGCACGACGTAAACGCCATATAGACTCTTTCGGCGGCAGGCAAAAGGCGCGCGACCAAAAGCTCTAGGGCTCTGGCGGGCCGGTTTTACGGGCGCAGAGCTCGCGAAGCGCGGTCGCAGCGCCTATAGCACGATATCGTGGTCGCGGGCGTAGGCTTCCAGCTTAGGCCGCAGGGAGCGGTCGGGACGGTCGCTGATCTCGTCGAGGTAACCGGCGACGGCACGGACATCGAGACTGCGCAGCATCGTCTTGACCGGGCCGATCGATGTCGCCGCCATCGATAAGGTCCGGAACCCGAGGGCGATAAGGACCATCGCCTCGATCGGATTGCCGGCCATGTCGCCGCATATGCTGAGCGAAACCCCGGCCTCCTGCGTCTGGGCAACGACCTCGCGGAAAACCGCAAGCATCGGCGCAGAGAGCGGATCGTAACGATCGGCCAGCCGCGGATTGCCGCGATCACAGGCATAAATGAATTGCAGCAGATCGTTGGTCCCGATTGAGAGAAAGTCGATCCGCTGGCAGAGCCCCGGCAGTTGCCATAGCAGCGCCGGGACCTCGAGCATGATGCCGATCTTCACGGATTGGGGAAGAATCCTCCCTTCGCACGTGGCGCGAGCCAACTCGCGGTCGACGAGTGCGCGCGCCCGTTCGAGTTCGGCGATTTCCGAGACCATTGGAAATTTGATGAACACGCTGCGGCCGGCGGCTGCGCGGATTAGCGCGCGCAACTGCTGCCGAAGCATTGCCGGGCGGTCGAGGCCAATACGGATCGCGCGCCAGCCCATCGCCGGGTTGTCCTCGGCCGCATAGGGCAGATAGGGCAGCACCTTGTCGCCGCCTATATCGAGGGTCCGGAAGATCACTGGTCGGCATTCCGCCCGGTCGAGCACGCGGCTGTAGAAATCCGTCAATTCGTCGACGGACGGGAAGCTGTCCCGGACCATCAGCGAGAATTCGGTGCGAAAGAGCCCGATCCCCTCGGCGCCGGTAGCTGCGAGTTGCTCGAGATCCATTAGCAGGCCCGCATTGAGCATCAATTTGATTTCGACACCGTCGCGGGTAACGGCCGGAACCGAGCGCAGGCTCTCGTAGAACGCGCGACGACGGGTGCGTGCCTCGACGGCGGCGGTAACGGATTGCCGAATGTCTTCGCTCGGCCGAATCAGAACCTGCGCGTGATCGCCATCGACCACGACGATGTCGCCCGCCTCAACCCGGTCCGTCGCATTGTCGACACGTCCGACGACCGGAATGTCGAAGGCGCGCGCCACAATCGCGACGTGCGCGGTGGGCGAGCCCTCCTCAAGCACAAGCCCCGTTATTCTCCGGCGCGCGTAATCCAAAAGCTCTGCCGGACCCATTGCACGCGCGACCAGGATGAACTCGGGGGGTAAATCGGCCCAGGCGGCGCTCGGCGGGCGTCCGGAAAGATGCTGCTGCAGCCGGTTGGCGAGATCCTCGAGATCGTAAAGGCGCTCGCGCAGATAGGGATCGCTGACCTGCATCATGCGGCTGCGGGTGTCATCCGCGACCTTCTGGACAGCCGCCTCGGCGGTCAAACCGCTGCGCACCGCATCGGCGATGCGTGAGATCCAACCGCGATCGGCCGCGAACATACGGTAGGTCTCGATGACCTCGTGATGCTCGCCGCCCCCAAACTCGCGGCTGGTCGCGACCAGCTCGTCGATTGCCTCGCGCATCGCCGTGACGGCGCTGCGCAATCTCGCGAGCTCGGCGCCAATATCCTCGGCGACGAACTGTCGGACCACTGCTCTCGGCTCGTGCAGAACCGCCGGTCCGATAGCCAAGCCCGCATTCAGCCTGACCCCGACCATCCTCAGGGGAAGCATTCCGCCGCCCTGGCTCTGCGCGATCTCGAGCGGGTTGACGAGATCCCCACTGGCCGCAAGCTCGGCGACGATCATTGCGATCGTCTGCAGGACCTCGATCTCGTCCTCGGTGTAGTGCCGCAACGTGCGGTTCTGCACCACGAGCACACCGAGCACACGGCCGCCGCGCAGGATCGGCACGCCCATTAGCGAATGATAGATCTCTTCGCCTGTCTCGGGCCGATAAGCAAAGTCCGGATGCGATTGCGCGTCGGCGAGGGCGAGAGGCCGCTCTGTGGCTGCGATTACCCCGACTAGGCCTTCGCCAACCCGCAATCTCGTCCGGTGAACCGCTTCGGGCCGCAACCCCTCGGTCGCGAACAGCTCGAGGACCTCGCCCGCTCGCATGATGTAGGCCGAGCATACCTCGGCGACCATCTCGGCGGCGACGACGCGAACAATGTGCTCGAGCCGTTCCTGCGCCGAGCCCGAGCCTGCCATGATATCGCGAAGGCGGCGCAAGAGGCGGCGGGTTGCGCTGACGCTACCTCCGGCCTCAGTCATTCGCGCGCGCTCGGCTCCCCATTGGTGCTTGGCGGGACACGACACTTTGATGTGGGGCGCCCGCTCTTCGGGCGGCGAGTACGGCGAGCGCTTGGCTCACCAGCTCCTCTAAAATCTCAGCGGTGCTCTGCTCGCGGGTGACAAAGCCCACGCTCTGGCCCGCCATCAGTGAGCCCGCCTCGATGTCGCCATCGATCACCGCCCGCCGTAATGCCCCGGCCCAGAAGTGTTCGATTTCGAGTTTTGCTTCCTTTTGCGACAGCTCGCCCTGTGCGCAACGGTCGATGAGGCGGCGCTGAACGGCGATGAATCGCTCGGTCGCCGGATTGGCGAGCGCGCGGACTGGAATCACCGGAAATCGGGGATCGAGCTGCACCGAGGCGACAGCATCGCGGGCCGCGGCACGGATGAAGGCCTGCTTGAAACGCGGATGAGCAATCGACTCGTGGGCGCAGACAAAACGGGTGCCGAGCTGGACGCCCGAGGCGCCCATTTCGAGATACGCCAACATCGCTTCCCCGCGCCCGATGCCGCCCGCGACAAATATCGGGACGCTTCTGAGATGCGGCAGGATCTCCTGCGCCAAAACGCCGGTCGATACCGGCCCGATATGACCGCCCGCCTCGCTCCCCTCTCTAATGAT
>JBARIB010000821.1:0-1594 GCA_049799535.1 Allostellaceae bacterium
ATACACGATGACATCCACCTGCCTGGAGGAATTGCCTTTGTGATCGATGACCATGCCGGACCCGATGTGGACGGCCGCAGGTAGGATAGTTTTCAGCACGCGAGTAACTAGGAACTCGCGCGCTTGCCCGGTCGTCGGCCCATGGTTGAATAGACCGCTCAGACCTGACTCCGTTTCAAGGATCGATTCAAGTCCATCAACACTGCTGTCCGGTTAACTGAGCGACGTTGGCATCTAATCTGTTGGGTTTGAAAGTGTTTTTGGAAGAAAGGCGTGGTGTCGATTTGAGCGCGATCTGGCGCTTTTCGGAGATGACCCGAGGAGGTGGCCATGAACGGCGGCAAGACGCTTTTCGCCCAACTGATGGATTTTCTGCCGTGGAGCACCTTCACCCGTATCGTCGAGCGCTACCGCGGCGACGCTCGGGTGCGGACGCTCAGTTGCGCCGAGCAGTTCCGCGTGATGGCTTTCGCGCAGCTGACTTGGCGGGAGAGCCTGCGCGACATCGAGACCTGTCTGTCGGTGCAAGCCTCGAAGCTGTACCACATGGGCTTTCGCGAGCCGGTGCGGCGCTCGACCCTGGCCGACGCCAACGAGGCGCGCGATTGGCGGATTTACGCCGAGCTCGCCCAGCGTCTGATCGCCCAGGCGCGCAAGCTCTACGCCGGCGAGGATCTGGGCCTGGAACTCTCCAACACCGTCTATGCGCTGGACTCGACGACCATCGACCTGTGCCTGTCGGTCTTTCCCTGGGCGCATTTCCGCACGACCAAAGCAGCGGTGAAGATGCATACGCTGCTCGACCTGCGCGGCAACATCCCGAGCTTCATCCACGTTTCCGACGGCAAGCTGCACGACGTCCACGCGCTCGATCTCCTGATCCCGGAAGCGGGCGCGATTTACGTCATGGACCGCGGCTACGTCGATTTCGCTCGTCTTCACGGCTTGCACCAGGCCGGCGCGTTCTTCGTCACCCGCGCCAAGGCAAACATGAGCGCTCATCGGCTCTATTCGGCGCCCGCCGATCGTACCACCGGCATCATCTGCGATCAGACCATCGCGCTCGACGGCTATTATGCCAGCCGGGACTATCCCGCTCGTCTGCGGCGTGTCCGATATCACGACGCGGAAACCGGCAAAACGCTGGTGTTCCTCACCAACACCTTCGTCATTCCGGCGCTCACGGTGGCCGCCTTGTACAAGAACCGGTGGCAGGTGGAGCTTTTCTTCAAGTGGATCAAGCAGCACCTGCGCATCAAACAGTTCTATGGCACGTCCGAGAACGCCGTGAAAACGCAAATCTGGATCGCAGTCTCGGTCTACGTCCCGGTCGCCATCGTCAGGAAGCGCCTCGCGCTCGACGCCTCGCTTTACACTTTGCTACAGATTCTCTCCGTCACCCTCTTCGAGAAAATCGAACTCAAACAGGCACTTAGCATGGAGGAATACAAATCCGATACTTACCAAATAACTAACCAGCTGAATCTATTCACCTTTTAACCGGACAGCAGTGCGTCTGTATATTCGCGAGCGTGGACAGCGGTGACGACTTCGCGCCACAACACCCCCGATTTCATGACGTTGTGCTTTTCGC
>JBARIB010000822.1:0-2896 GCA_049799535.1 Allostellaceae bacterium
ACGGGTGGAGCGCGGATGCAGGTTTAAAGGGCTTGGCGGCCCCTGTAGTGCTGGTCATGGTGCTGCTCCCTATGCTGGTATGCGGCCTTTCACGTTAATCCACTCGGGATTGATTCAAAAGCTTCGCCGCGAGGGAGGACAGTCCAGACGCCTTAGGCGGGGCGCCAACGATTAGTAACCGGATGGGTAATACTGATAGGGCGGCGGCGCATAGGAGGCAGGGGGTGCGGCGGCGGCACTGCTCGCGATCGCCGCCACACCAGCGCCGACCGCGACGCCAGCGGCGACACCGCCCCAGTTGGGCCCATCATTATAGCCACCGCCGCCGCTGACCGCGACGTTGCGGTTCACATTAACATTACCGCTGACGTTGCGGTTCGCCGCGACGTTGCGGTTGGCCGATACGTCGCGTTGAAAGTTGCCGCTGTTGAAATTGCCCCGGTTGACATTCGCTCCACCGCCACCCCGGTTAACGTTGCCCCGGGCGCCGCCGCCGCCACCGCCGCTACCGCCACGACGCTGCACCAGCACCAAAGGCGCGCCCTCTCCGGCACCGATCCCAGCAGCAGGATCGGAAGCCCCTATCCCGCCCCATCCAGATGACGGGGCACCCGAGGCGTGCGCGGCCACCAACATGACGGGCACAACGTAGATCAATAGCTTCTTCATGACCGGAGACCTCACTTGTTGAGGTATTTGGCTTGGATCTGTTTCCAGTCGTCGATCGCTTGGCTGCAGCCGGCCTTGTCGAACGGACGCCCGGAGCCGTAGCCGAGGGCGCCGGTAAAGGTGAAGGCCGCCTTAAGTCCAAAATGGACCGCGATCAGGTTGGCCAATTCCATGGCTCGCGAGATCTGATTCTGCCTATCCGCGTCGGGCGAGCATTCGACCACTTGGCCCGCCATGACGCCGACCCTACGCAACCCATCCAGGAAGGTTGGGTTATCAGCGGGCGGCGTCGGCACTTCCTGTGCGGGTGCGGCAGGGGTGGCCGAGGGGTTCTGGGCCAGCGCTGGGCCCGCTGATGTCAGGCAAGCCAGCGCCAATATAATGGCCCGAAGGGGATACGATCGCATCTGTTGGCCCTTTCCTTCTAAACTGGTTAAAGTTTAGCGTGGCGCCCGCAAGCACATTAATCTGACTCATCGAATTATACCAATTGACACTCTCCGCCTTCGAGGGCTAAGCGCCCTTCTGCCTCGCATCATACACGCAAGCCCCGATTACCCTGCCTCTGAGCACGTTTTGGGCGTCTATTTGGCCCTCAAATCTCTGACCGACGCCGGTTCGCATCGCCAGTGCGCCTTGTGGCGTTACGTATCCCTGAAACCTGATGTTTTGAACGTCGAACTGTGCGAGGCCGTTGGAGATGGTCAAAGGCGGGGCGTCGTAATGCGGGCACGTTGAGTAGCCTTCTCCTCCCGCTGGCAGGGCGCTGCCCGCGCTCATGTTGTGCACGGGACCACCGATCCAGGTTCCGTCGAAGGCTGTCGTTGTGTTCGCGGCCGAGCCTGCTGCGTAGCTGGTCGGCGTCATCGGACCCGTCGCCGTCGCCGGAGGTGCGGGTTGCTGTTGAGTGCAACCACTGATTGCGAGGATGGATACGTACAACAGGAACGAGCGTTTCATCTGCTCCTCCCTTCCACGTTAGCTACTGTGTTTGTTCTGGCGCCTGGCCTTGCGCAGGCTGGCCTTGCGTAGGCCGTTTTGCTGCAGGCGTGCCTCCGCGCCGCTCATAACGCCGTTCGACGCGCCCTCCACGCCGCTCTTGACGCCGCTCCATGCCGGAGGTTTGCCGCCTCGGCGGCTGTGTATCGAAGGGCAAGACCCGCCGCGGCCGCTAATCCGAAAAAGGGCAAAAGCCTTCGACGCGAGACCATTCTCGGTTCAACTTCTGTAGTCACGTTCAACCTCCTAGATTTTCGAGGACCCGGTAATCTCAGTTCGGCACTTGCTTACGACGCTGATCCGAACCAGACCAGCGCGCCAGCGGGGGCGAGGTCCTCAGCCTCAACGGAATTGTGGATGATCATCCCGCCCCTGGATCTAGGTCGTCCCGCTGCGAGCACTGCCTTGACGATAGAGTTACTGCACCGCAACCGTGACGTCTGTGTTCCAGGTGATGTCAACCTTGTCGCCAACCTTAACCTTATCGAGCACACTCGGATCGACGATATGTCGGCTGTATTTCCATCCGTTCGGACCAACGAAGGTGATCGACGATGCGTTCTTGTCGATAGCGGCGATGGTCACGGTCATCGTTCTCTGCACGGATGCCGTGCCCCCAGGTCGTGCGCCCTGCCCCGCAGTGGAGGTCCCGGTTTGCGTATCGACCGGTGCCTCGCCCGGCGGCTTCAGTCTCGCTGAGACGTTGTTGTTATACGTCGCCGATACCTTGTCCCCGACCTTGAGCTCATCGAACCGCGGCGCGCCTGGGGGCACGTCGACCGTCTCGAAACTGCCATCGGCTTTCTTGATGTTCACGGTGCGCTTCTCATGATCGATGGTCTCCACGGTGCCCGAAATGGTGACAGTCTGTGTCGGGAGCTGTTTGACCTGCGCCCAGCTGGGCAGGGAAAGAGCTAAGACCAACGCGGTCGCGCTCAGGATTGCGTTTCCTCGCTTCATATATCTTTCTCCTTTTGGGTTCATAATCTGGGGTGTTTCGGCGTTCATAATCCACACTGCTCGCTGGCGCTTTGTGATACGCAAGCTCCCAAGATCAGCGCGGTTAGCGGGACAATCCGCGACACGGCTGCCCGGTTTTATGATCATGGCTCTGTCGCCCGATGTTCTACCGGACAAGCAAAGCTCGCCGGCCCTTAAAGCCTAAACAGCGCGGTTCGCCGGCGGCTATGCAGAAATAACGGATTTTACGGGTTGATGAACCGCGCCC
>JBARIB010000823.1:0-4344 GCA_049799535.1 Allostellaceae bacterium
CCCAAAGGCCGGCAAGGCGTGCCGGGCGGCGATTTCATCCGGCTCGAATTGCCGGGAGGCGGTGGTTTTGGCAACCCGGCGGAGCGAGATCCGCAACAGGTAGCTCTCGATGTCGCCGACGGGCTGATCTCGCGCGAGGCGGCCGAGCACGACTACCGCGTCGCCCTCACCACCGATGGTGCCGTCGATCGCTACGCGACCACTCGGCTGCGGCAGCAACAGGCCGCAGAATAGGCGTTCTACCAGACGATTTGCACACCGTAAGCGGCGAAACGCCGATCACCGGTGGCGATCGGGATCCCTTCAGTGAGCCCTTGCGCGATCAGCAGGCGATCGAACGGATCGTTATGATGCCGCGGCAGCGCGTCGAGTGCGCGCAAATGGGCAAAACTGATCGCGAGCACCTGGAAATTTTCGTCATTGAGCACGGTTTCGAAATCGAACGGGAAATGCAGTTTCTGAAGCGAGCGTTTGATCGCGAGCTCCCACAGTGCGCCGATGCCCACGACCACGTCGTTGGCTGCGTCGGCGATTGTGGCTCGGGCTTTCGCGGTCAAGCCCGGCGAGTCGGTCACCCACCACACGAAGGCGTTCGCGTCGAGCAGCAAGCGCATCAACACTCCCAGCGCTCGAACAGTTCTTCGATTTCCGCATCCGTGAACTCGAAATCGGGCGCCATCCAGATCTTGCCCTTGTATCGGCCTGGCACGCGCTGCTTTCGTTCCTTCCTAATGGGGACGAGCTTGACCAGCGGTTCGCCATTGCGGGCGATTACAACGTCCTCGCCCGCAAGCGCTCGTTCGACGAGGCGAGAAAGCGAGCTCTTCGCCTGGTGCATGTTTACGATTTCGGTCATCGTCGGCGGCTTTAGCTAATCTAGCTAAGATGCCTTCTCACTGAGAATTTTCAAGACGGACGGGGAAGCAAGCCGGGTACGGCATATCCTCTCGATGTTGTGGTTCGGGGTGGACGGCAGGAGCGGCCATGCTTAGGTTTGCGGCATGGTCCGGCCCCTCGGTCTCGCGCCTTACGCGTCTAAGCCGGAGGAGTCGCGCGGACGCCTCCATCCGGAGCCGGAGCATTCGATGCGGTCGCCGTTTCAGCGCGACCGCGACCGCATCATTCATTCGACCGCGTTCCGCCGCCTGACCCACAAGACGCAGGTCTTTGTCTATCACGAGGGCGACCATTACCGCACCCGGCTGACGCACAGCCTGGAAGTGGCGCAAATCGCGCGGACGATCAGCCGGGCGCTCGGGCTCGAAGAGGACCTAGCCGAGACCTTGGCGCTGGCTCACGACCTCGGCCACACCCCCTTTGGCCATGCCGGCGAAGAGGCGCTCAATGCCGAGATGTCGCAGTTCGGCGGTTTTTCGCACAACGATCAGACGTTGCGCATCCTGACCAGTCTCGAGCGGCGCTATGCCGAGTTCGACGGGCTCAATCTGACCTGGGAAGCGCTCGAGGGCATCGTCAAACATAACGGGCCGTTGCGCGGCCCCGGCGTCGATCGGCCAGTGCCGCCGACCATTGCCGAATATGACCGCATCCAGCCGCTCGCGCTCGACACATTCGCCAGTGCCGAGGCACAGGCGGCCTCTCTCGCCGATGACATCGCGTACAACAATCACGATATCGACGATGGACTGCGTGCCGGGTTGTTCACCGTCGCCGATGTCGCTGACGTCCCATTGGTCGGCCCCGTCTTTCACGCTGTGGCCTCGCGTTATCGGGGGCTCGAGGAACCGCGCCTGATCCATGAATCGATCCGGCGGCTCATCGATCGGATGGTCGGTGATCTGATTGACGAGACGCGCGCCCGGCTCGCCGATAGCGGGGTCAAATCGGCTGACGAGGTGAGAGCATTGACGCAGCCGGCGGTATCGTTTTCCGACGAGATGCGGCGCAATGATCGGGCACTCAAGGAGTTTTTGTATGAGCGGATGTATCGCCACCACCGGGTCAACCGCATGAGCTCAAAGGCGCGCCGGGTCGTCCGAGATCTCTTCGCGCTTTATCTCAACGAGCCGCAATGCCTGCCGCGCGAGTGGCGTGTGCTCGCCGCGGGTCCGGACGATCCGCAGACCGCACGGGTGGCGGCCGATTACCTCGCTGGAATGACCGACCGTTTCGCTCTCGACGAGCATCGCCGTCTGTTCGACGCCTACGCCCCTGCGTAATTTATTGTGATGACCAATATCTTTGCCGATTTCCGCCGGGTCGTACTCGCCGCTCTGGATGATCTGACGGAGAAGGGCGGCCTGCCGCGCGGGCTCGATTTCGGCCGGGTCGCGGTCGAGCCGCCGCGCGATCCCGCGCATGGGGATCTCGCGACCAACGCGGCGATGGTGCTCGCCGGCGCCGCCAGAAAGAACCCGATGGCGCTGGCCGAGCAGATCACCGCGGCCCTTGCCGAACGGGAGCTGGCGACCGGCGATTATCGCGGGGCGGAATTCATTGCGGTCCCGGCAAAGCCCGGCTTCATCAATATCAAGCTGGTCCCCGAGATCTGGTACGCGCAGCTCAGGGCCATCTTGCGCGCCGGTACGGCGTTTGGCGATTCGCAGCTCGGCCGCGGCGAGCGGGTCGATGTCGAGTTCGTTTCGGCCAACCCCACCGGGCCGATGCATGTCGGGCACGGCCGCGGCGCGGTCGTCGGGGATGCGCTTGCGGGGCTGCTCGCCAAATCCGGGTTCACTGTGCAGCGGGAGTATTACATCAACGACGCCGGCGCCCAGGTCGATATCCTCGCCCGCTCGACGTACCTGCGGTATCGAGAGGCGCTGGGTGAGGCGATCGGGACGACGCCAGAGGACTTTTATCCGGGCGACTATCTGATCGAAACGGCACAGGCCTTGATCGTGCGGGATGGCCGCAAATGGCTGGGAAGGCCCGAGGCCGAATGGCTGGTGCCGGTTCGCGATTTCGCCATCGAGCAGATGATGCGGCTGATCCGCGACGACCTCAACCTGCTCGGCGTCCGGTACGATCTTTTCGTTTCGGAGCGCGCCCTTGTCGAGCAGGGCGCCGTCGACGAATGCCTGCGGGTATTGAGGGAGCGAGGGCTCATCTATACCGGGGTGCTGGAGCCCCCCAAGGGCAAGTTGCCGGAGGATTGGGAACCGCGCCCGCAGACTCTGTTCCGCGCCACCCAATTCGGTGACGAGGTCGATCGGCCGCTTAAAAAGTCGGACGGATCCTGGACTTATTTCGCCGCCGACATCGCCTATCACCGCGACAAAATCCAGCGGGGCTTCGACACAATGATCGATGTCTGGGGGGCCGACCATGGCGGCTATGTCAAGCGCCTGCAGGCCGCGATCCAGGCACTGACCAACGGCCGCGCCAGCCTCGACGTCAAGCTCTGCCAGCTCGTGCAGCTGTTCGATAAAGGGGCGCCGGTGCGCATGTCGAAGCGCGCCGGAACCTTTGTCACCTTGCGCGAAGTCATCGATGAAGTCGGCAAGGACGTTTTCCGCTTTATCATGCTGACGCGCAGGAACGACCAGGCTCTCGAATTCGACTTCGCCAAGGTCACCGAGCAATCAAAGGACAACCCGGTCTTCTACGTGCAATACGCCCATGCCCGGGCCGCCTCGGTGATGCGGCACGCTGCCGAACAGTTTCCGCAGGACGATCTCGCGGATGCCGCGCTGAGCAAGGCGCCTCTCGACCGACTCGCCGACGCCTCCGAAATTGCCCTGATTCGCCAGCTCGCGGGCTGGCCGCGTCTCGTCGAGGCCGCGGCCGAGGCGCATGAGCCGCACCGTATCGCCTTCTATCTCCAGGAAGTCGCGGCCCGGTTCCACGTGCTCTGGAATAAGGGCAAAGACGAGGCCACCTTGCGCTTTATCCTCGCCTCCGATCGAGAACTGACCCGCGCCCGACTGGCTCTCGTGCGCGGTGTCGCGATCGTGATCGCTTCGGGGCTCGCCGTCTTCGGCGTCGAGCCGGCGCAGGAGATGTGAGCATGTCTTATTCGTTGGGGTCGTCGGATGCGGGCGAACGAGGCGAGTTCTACCCCGAGACCGGAGAGCGCCAGGCGCGGCCAAGGTTTCGCGCCATCGTCGCGGTCTTGGTTGGGCTCGTCGTCATCGGAGTATTCGCGGGAGGCTTGTGGTTCGCCTATCTTCAGGGTCTGCGGCACGCCAGCGGCGACAGCGGCGAGGTGCCGCTGATCCGCGCCGACGAGCGTCCGACAAAGGTGAAGCCGGAAAACCCGGGCGGCATGGAGATCCCGGACCGCGACAAGCTGATCTTCACACAGAAGCGCGCGACGGTGGAGCACCTGCTGCCACCGCCCGAAAAGCCGATGGCCTTACCGACGGCTCCGCCAGGCACCGC
>JBARIB010000824.1:0-1942 GCA_049799535.1 Allostellaceae bacterium
GGTCCAGCGCGTGCCGCCGCGCCGCCTCTTCGAAGGTCGGGTTCTGACCTTGCATACGGGTGGTCGAATGGGGCTCGACCGATTGCAGAGCTTCTTCCGCAACAACGGCTATATCCGCACTGATACGGTACGCGAGCCCGGCGAATTCGCGATTCGCGGCGGCATTGTCGACCTCTTCCCTGCCGGGGCCGCAGAGCCGATCCGGCTTGACTTCTTCGGCGACACACTCGAATCCGTCCGCAGCTTCGATCCGCTGAACCAGCGTTCGACCGGTAAGCTCGACGAGGCGGTATTGCGGCCGGTCAGCGAGGTATTGCTCGACGACGATGCGGTGCGCCGCTTCCGCTCGCGCTACCGCGAGCAGTTCGGCGCGACCGGTACTGACGACCCGCTTTACGAATCGGTCAGCGCCGGCCGCCGTTACGTCGGCATGGAGCACTGGCTACCCTTCTATTACGAGCAGCTCGAAACCTTGTTCGACTATCTGCCGGGAGCCGGCATCTCGCTCGACTACCAGGCCGATGAGGTTCGCGGCCATCGGCTCGAGGCGATCACCGATTCCTACGCGGCGCGCCACAACGTCACGCCGGCGGCGCGCGCCGGTGCCCCGGTTTATCGCCCGATCCGCCCCGACCAGCTCTATCTCGACAGCCGCGAATGGCAGGCGGCTCTGCGCGGGCGGCCGGTCGTGCAACTCTCGCCTTTCGCAGCGGATCAGAGCGACGGCGAGGCGTTCGATGCCGGAGCCCGACCGGCGCGCAATTTCGCGGCCGAGCGGGCCGACCCGAATATCGTGCTGTTCGAAGCGGTGCGCGATTACCTCGAAGCCGAACGAAAATCCCGCCGAAAAACAGCGGTCGCCGCGTTCAGCGCCGGATCGGCCGACCGGCTCCTGACCGTACTCCGTGAGCGCGGCGTATCCAATTTGCGCCGGATCGCCGACGGCCGGGCCCTCGAGGCATTGCCGAGTTCGGCCGTCGGGCTCGCCGTCTTGCCGGTCGAGCAGGGCTTCGCCACCGACGAGATGATTTTGCTGGGCGAGCAGGACATCCTCGGTGACCGGCTGGCCCGCACGCCGCGGCGGCGGCGCAGTCTAGACCAGTTCATCGCCGAGGCGACCGCACTGACGCCGGGCGACCTCGTGGTCCATGCCGATCATGGGATCGGCCGCTACGAGGCGCTCGAGACGATCGATGTCGCCGGTGCGCCCCACGACTGCGTGCGCGTGCTCTATGCCGGCGACGACAGGCTCTACGTGCCGGTCGAGAACATCGAGGTCTTGTCGCGCTTCGGCTCGGAAGACGCAGGGGCGCAGCTGGACCGTCTCGGCGGCGTCGCGTGGCAGTCGCGCAAGGCCCGGGTCAAGAAGCGCATCCGCGACATCGCTGCCGAATTGATCCGTGTCGCCGCCGAGCGGCAATTGCGGCCTGGCGACGTGGTGCAGCCTCCCGAGGGCATCTACGAGGAATTCGCTGCACGCTTCCCCTATCCCGAGACCGAGGACCAGCTCAACGCGATCGCCGACACGCTCGCCGACATGGCTTCGGGCAAGCCGATGGATCGGCTGATCTGCGGCGATGTCGGGTTTGGCAAGACCGAGGTGGCGTTGCGCGCCGCCTTCATCGCGGCGATGGCCGGGTCGCAGGTCGCGATCGTGGTGCCGACGACCTTGCTGTCGCGGCAGCACTATCGCAGCTTCAACGAGCGCTTTGCCGGGCTGCCATTGCGGATTGCGCAGCTGTCGCGGCTGGTCCCCGCCAAAGTGGCGCGCGAGGTCAAGAAGGAGCTCGCCGACGGACGGCTCGATATCGTGATCGGCACGCACGCATTGCTCGCCAAGGACGTCCGGTTCTCGCATCTCGGCCTGCTGATTGTTGACGAAGAACAGCATTTCGGCGTCGCGCAAAAAGAGAAGCTGAAGCAATTAAAGGCCGATGTGCAT
>JBARIB010000825.1:0-1923 GCA_049799535.1 Allostellaceae bacterium
CGCCAGGCTCGACGATGCCAAATTTCGTAAGTTGTTTGCCGGGTCGCCGGTCAAGCGTACCGGCCGCAACCGCTTTCTCCGCAATGTGCTGATCGCGATCGGCAATGCGCCCCCAGGAGATGCCCGACTAAAAGCGGCCGCACGCCGCTGCCTCGATGACGGATCGCCACTGGTTCGCGCCGCCGCAGTATGGGCCTACTCTCGACTGGCGCCGCCAAACGAATTCGAACCGGAGCGCGCTCGCGCCCTCTCCCAAGAGCCTGACGATCTGGTCAGGCAGGACTGGGTGCAAGCTGAGCCCGAGCTGTCGGCAGCTTGACGCTCCTGAAAGTGACGGAATACCGCAGGTGCTCGCCAGGCGGGATGCTGTGTTGCCACTGCGTTCGCGCCGGGCCGCGAAGCAGGTAAATCGAGCGCGGATCGAGGATCAGTGATGCACGTTCCCAGCCGTTCCCCCGCCTCCGCCTGAAGCGGAATCTGCAGGGGGAGACAAGAGAAATGCCGATCACGTCCTGGAAGACAGATCGGTCTCTATGCCAGCCGATGCCGGCTCCGGGAGTGTATTCCGTGACCAAAGCGTGCCCGAGTTCGGCTGGATCGATTCGAGCGAAGCCGGCGGCCATCTCACGCAGGGGCAGCAGAAAGGCGGGAATGGCCTCCGTCTCACCCACCCTGCCCGCATTGAAATCGTAATGCAGGCCGAACGAGACGACCCGCCGGTTGCCGCGAAAGCCGTGGAATTCGAACTCCTTGAAATCCAGTTCTCGGAAATTTTCCAGAAGCGCGGTCTCGTGCTCCGCCGACACCAGTTTCGCCCGATATTCGAACCCCTGCGGAAGAGCAAGGAACGGATCGAGCGCGAGCTGCAAAACGGCCATGTTCCTAGATTTCGAGCAGGCTCCGGGTCCAGAAGGGTTCCCTAGGCGACACCTTCCGCCAGCAGCTGGGGCGGCAGCTCGGCGCGCACCGGATATACGTAGACGCCGAGCCGGTTTACCAGGGCCACCGCGGCGAGGAGAGCCACCGCGGCGCCAATCAGGGCCGGCGTGTACGACCCTACCAAATCGAATACCAGCCCGCCGAGATACCGCCCCAGGCTCGAGCCGATGCCAAAAACCATGAAGAAATAGCCGTAAAGCTCGCCAAAGGCGCGCTGTCCGAAGTAGCGCGAGACCAGGAATGCGATCAGGTCGATTTCGGTGCCGAGGCCGAGACCCAGCAACACGACCCCGATTGCCGGCAACGGGCCGGAAGCGCCGGCGAGAAGTGCGAGACCCGCAATCGGCGCCAGAAAAAAGACGCTAGCGACATAGGGGGCAAAGATCCGGTCGACGAGATAGCCCGCGAGCAGCCGCCCGCTCAATGTTGCGAGGCCAAAAATTCCCAGGACGGCACTTGCGGAGCCGGAGGACAGGCCCCGGTCCGTCAGCAGCGGGACGACGTGCGCGACAGTGCCGTTGATGGCGACCGCCACGAGAAAGAATGCGACCGCTAGGATCCAGAAGCGCGGCACGCGCGCAGCCTGACGCGTCGTAAGCCCCGCAAGCTCATCCGCCGCAACGACAAGGTGCCGCTCACCCTCACCCGGTTGTGGCTCGCGTATCCACAAGGCGACCGCCGGAAACGCGATCGCGGAGGTAAGCACCGCTAGGCAAACGTAAGTGCCGCGCCAGCCGACCTGTCCGATCAGGAAATTAGCCAGCTGCGGGATGACAAACCCGCCCAGCCCTACGCCCGACATTGCAATCCCGAGAGCGAGCCCGCGGCGTGGGTCGAACCAAGCCGCGATCGCTTTTGCATAGCCGAGCGGTGTCTGGATAGCGCTGGCGGTTTCTGCCAGCGCGAACATCAGCGTGAATATCAAAAAGATGGATGGGCTCAACCCGAGAAGGGCGGTCAACGCTGCATAGACCGCGATCCCGG
>JBARIB010000826.1:0-1833 GCA_049799535.1 Allostellaceae bacterium
GATCACGACGGGGTTCTCGACTTGTCAGGCTGTTCCTTGGGGGCCTTGGTCGGGGCTGCGGCCGGGTTATTGCTCAGGCGGTCCGTCAAGAGCTCCTGAAGACGGTTGAGCGCCCCCTCGACCCCGAGCCGATCCCGTGCCATTTGCAGCCAGGGGCGAGCCGCTGCCGCATTCGGACCCGTCAGCGTATCGAGTGCCGCTGCGGCCGCCGCCAAGTCGCCGCGGCCCAGCGCGCCTTGGGCGGCGCTCACCGCCGCTTCCGGTCCGGTTTGCGATTGGCCATTGATACGACGTATTGTCACCAGCCCGCGTACCCGGGCGAGGATTTGCGCCCCCCAATCCGAAGCGGCGGCAGGCTCGCTCGCGGTCGCAATCTGAGCTCCAAGCTCGTTCAGATGCTTCGCCAGCACGGCGCGGCTCGGAACGCCGTCCCGGGCGGCTTCGGCAAGCGGCTGGACGGCGGCCACAAGACCGGGATCGCGAGCCAGCGTCGTGAAGGCCTTATATTCGGCCTCGAAAGGCCGCGCCTGATCGACCGCCTCGCGCATCTGCACCAGCAGCAATGCCAGCATGGCATCGTTCCGCAGCGCCGTGCCATTTTGCGACTGGACGTCCCGTTCGAGCGCCCCGACCCGGTTGGCAAGATCGGTATTGCCTTTGTCCAGATTCGCGAGCTGCTGCCGCATCTCCTGGAGATCCGCAGCCGCGCTGGCCCGCTGCGATCCGGATTGTGATTCGACAGCCGCTAGTCTTTGTTCGAGTTGTTGCAATTCAGCTCTTGCCGCCGCGACAGCGCTTTCGATCTTGCGATCGTCGCCTGCTGCCTGCTGAAGCTGATCGACGCGGCGCGCCAGCTCATTCAGCGAGGACTTCTGCGCGTCGAAATCGGCAGCCGATGCAGCCGGGCCTTTTTCGAGCGCGGCTAGCTTGGCGCTGACCGCGGTTTCGAACTCCTGGACGCGGCGTGCCTGTGAATTTTGCGTGGATTTGATGGCGTCGAGTTCGGAGCCGGGGACTGCGCTGCGCTGCTCGACCGCCGCCACGCGCGTGGCGAGAGCAGTGTATTCTTCGGCCAAGGTGCCCGATCCTGCCGCCCAAGGGAGTAGCGGCGCGATCTCCGGCGCCCAAAACGGCGACGACGCGATCCCGGCAATAACCACGAGCACTAAGGCCGCGAGCCACCCCGCCACGGCCCGAGACCGGCGGGGCGCCGGTACCGGGGCGGCTGCCGCCGGCGGCTCTTCGGCCTCGGTTTGGCGCGCCTCCTCGGGCTCTTCTGACTTGCGCTCTTCCGACATTCGCTGCTTCCGGTCAGCCTCACGTTCTCTCAGCGATCACACGATCGAGGGCGTCGAGCAAGGCCCGTTGATTGGGCCGCTCGGCCACTCGCCGGTCGAGCCAGGAAATTTGGGAGAGCGCAGCATCGGCCGCCGGGCTGATCGAAAGCGAGATAATGCTCCCGCAATACTCTGCGACGCCGGCAATGCCAGTTAGACCGACAAAAATCGTCGCCGTGCGCGGCGAGAAGAACAACGCGAAGTCGAGCGAGCCGCCGCGCAGCGCGTCAATTGCCGCCGGAGTCAACGCCGCGGCGGGCTTGGCCTCATAAAGGACTTTTCATTCGACCACAAATCCCTCACCGCGCAATATGCCCGCGAGATCGCCCGCCACCACATCGCCGGTCACGTGCAGCAACGGGCCTTCGCGCGGTCGCAGCCGTGCCGCCGCGAGGCAGGCGAGATCCTTTACATCCCCCCCGGCGCTCTCGACCGCATTGAAGCCCTCGGCGCGAGCCCGCGCGGCCGTCGCATCTCCCACGGCGAAAAGCGGTAT
>JBARIB010000827.1:0-3564 GCA_049799535.1 Allostellaceae bacterium
GAAAAAGCGGTTCTCGGGGCGGGGGAGGCCGAGGTTTTCGCGCAGGGTCTGGCCCTCGTATTTGCGGCGGAAGAGGTTGCGGCGCTGCAGTTCGGGGACGACCCGGTCGACGAAGTCGTCGAGCCCGCCCGGGACCCACGGGAACATGATGTTGAAGCCGTCGCAGGCGTCGCCAAAGAAGTATTCCTCCATCTGGTCGGCGATCATCGCCGGGCGTGCCGACCAAGGCGAGGCCGCCATAGCTGCCGGCGATCTGCGCCAATTGGCGGACCGTCAGATTGTCGCGCCGGGCGCGTTCGATGACCCGCTCGGGTCGCTCTTGCTGGCGTTGCTCTCCGGGATTTCGGGCAGCGGGCCGTCGAGGTCGAAGGCGGAGGCGTCGCAGCCCAGCGCAATCGACAATGAGGCGATGCCGCTGTCGGGGTGCACGAGGCTGTCGAGCAAGGATCGTTTCTTCCGCGCCTTCTCCGCGGTCTCGCCGACGACGACGCGCCCGGAGCAGGCGTGGCGGGCTACAACCATTCATTGAAATACCCCCTTTCCGCTTGCTGCTTCTGCAGCAAATCAGCAGCAAAATCACCCGTTACGGTTGCAGTCTTCGTCGACCCCGCTCGAGATCAGCGGGATCGGCCTAGTCGAACCGCCCGCACCCTGATTCTCCCCGTTTTACAGGTCGAGATCAGGCATCACCAAATTCCCTCATCGAAAAATCCCGAACCCGCTCACAGCCGCTGACGCGCGCGACAGTACTACGCGACTGTGGCAATTGCGGGGTGGTCACCTAGAAACTGCTGGATTGCCGGCAGCGTTCGACTTTGCCGACGCGCCGTGTTCGATGGATGGCGGCGAGATGTACCTTTGTCGGTTACCAGCGGCGTGAGTAGTGGTGGTTACTCGCCCTACGAAGTCGGCATCACGAAGTCACTGCAAGATGCAAAGAGGCGCGAACGCTGCAACAGAACTGGGCCGCAAAACGACAGCTCGACAGGGGTGGCGCCGACGCCCTCGCCCTTCGCTGAATATCAAGATCTTTGCAGAGCCGTCCGCTCCCGTTTTTCCCCCTACCCGTCGGAACCGAAAGTCCGGTGATGGCACCAAGCGGCATTAGATTAAGCGCCCGGTTTGTGTCGTCTTTGACGCTGGTCCAGGTAGCGGGCCAGTGGGAATCAGGGTTGAGACGGCCCATCGGTGGAGACTTTCACCCGTTCGGGTGCGCTGAGCATCTCGACGGTGCCCCGCGCGGCGACTGCGCTCATTATAGTCTTTGATCCGCGCGGGCCTAGGCGGGCATAAATCGACTACATCCGCCTCAACCCTAAACCTTGCGCGTGCTACCTTTGGAAAGGCTTTAAGATTAACTCCGCCTCGGCCACCATTTGGGTCATTGCCACTAGCCGTGAATGCTTTAGGGGAATGCCGCTGACAAACATGCTCATTCTCCAATCGGTCATGATCGGTTCCGCAATGCTGAACGGTCTCTATCGTCCGCACTGCCTCTCGACGGCGAATATCGAAGATTTCTGAGTATCGATGCTACGTACCCGATCCAAATTTTTTCATTTTGCTGATCCAAACTTTTTTTAAATTGTTACATTTTTTGTGACACGTGCCCTTTCCTTCGTGTGTATTATAGTTCTGCGCGGGCGTTCCTCACGTTATTGTCTTTAAAGCTGGAGAATAGATGCAGGGACTAAAGCCCCACGGTCTGGGGAGTAGCGGCCTGGACGAACTTGGTTCAGCCGAAACCCTTTTATTCGAGGGATTTCGCCTCGATTTGCAGGGCGGCGTCTTGTACCGGTCGGGTCAGAATGAGGCGAGCGTTCCAGTCGCGGTCGGCCTGCGGGCCATTCGTTTGCTCGGCTTGTTGACCGCACACCAGGGCGAGGTGGTTTCTAAAGACGCGATCTTCAGGACCGTGTGGCCGGGACGGGTGGTCGAAGAAGCCAATCTGAATGTGCAAATTTCGAAATTGCGGCGAATACTTGACCAAAACCGAGGGCAGGACAGCTGCATCCAGACAATCCCCGGACGCGGCTACTGCTTTGTTGCACCCGTGACCCGGCTGGGCGCCGATGCCCAGCCCGCTCCTCCGACAATCGCTGACCTCGGCGCACGCCCGCAGCAACGTTTGTCAATCGTCGTCCTGCCCTTCGACAACCTCAGCCGTGACGCGGGCCAGCAATATCTTGCTGACGGGATCACGGAGGATCTGACGATCAACCTGTCACGATTCATAGATATGCTAGTGATTTCGCGTAATACGGCATTCACCTATCGAGACAAGCCGCGCGACACGAGGCAGATCGGTCGTGAATTGGAGGTACGTTACGTTCTGGAAGGAAGCGTTCGCCGGTCGGCCAAACGGGTACGCGTAAACGCCCAGCTGATCGATGCCGAAGCCGACGCGCATCTCTGGGCAGAGCGGTTCGATCGTCACCTCTCGGATTTGTTCGACTGGCAGGACGAGGTCACCGCCGCTATCGCGGGCGCCATCGAGCCGGAACTGCTCAAATCCGAGCGCAATCGTATCGCCCGTCGGCCGCTACAGACAGAAGACGCCTACGAATTCTATCAGCGTGGGCTCTGGCACTTTTACCGCTACACCAAAGAGGACAGCATCGAAGCACAGGCCTTATTTCGCGGCGCACTTGCCATAGACCCACAATATCCGCAGCCCACCGCGCAATTGGCGATCACACTTTGCAACGCCGCGTATTTGGGGTGGGTAGACGACGTCACGCGCAATTATCTCGAGGCTCATGAGCTCGCCCAACGCGCGGTCAGTCTCGACACCAGATATCCGGCAGCCCATTTCGCGCTCGGCCTCGTCTGCATGTGGATGCATCGCTCCGATCTCGCGATGTCGTCGTTCCAGGAGGCGATCAATCTCAACCCCAGCTATGCCGCCGCCCATGTTCTCCTTGGGCAGATGCACCTTTACCGCGGCCATCCCGAGGAGGCGATCGCGCTTGCCGAAAAGGGGATTCGCCTCAGTCCGAAGGATCCTCGCCTCTTTATCTGGCTACCTGCGCTCTCAGGCGCGCACTACCAGCTGAGCAATTATGAGCAGGCGGTCGAAGCCGGACGACGATCCTGGATGCTCAATCGGAACTGGCCGGCCGGGCTGCGCTATGTGGTTGCCGGCCTGGCCCAGCTCGGCCGAATTGAGGAGGCCAAGGCCGCGCTCGAGGAATTAAAGTTACTTAACCCGAATTTGGCTTTCGTCGCGGGCAACCTGCGCCGGCTCTACGACGATGAGGCCTCGGTCGACCACATCCTCGACGCTCTGCGCGCGGCCGGTTTGGACTGACCCAACCCTGTTCTACAGTTCGATTGCCGGCCCATTCGCCCATTAACCGTTGTGGCTTTAGCATTGACAAACTCGTATTATTGTGGTAAATCGTTCCCTTATAAGCAAGGCCTGGGAGCCGGATCGTAGCAATGAACCCGCTGTTCACTCGGGGCGCAACTCGTTGGCTGATCAAGGCCGGATTTTAGAACCTCGAAAAGGGTTCTTCGCCCTTCGCTTGCGATAATGCGGCTTATTACACCTCTTCTCAGGGA
>JBARIB010000828.1:0-3152 GCA_049799535.1 Allostellaceae bacterium
CGGCGGCCAGCTATAAATCCGCTGGAGAGTTTCACCCATAAGTGCGGCTCGGTCGCTGTCCGAGAGGCGGTCGGAAACCCGAAACGCTTCGACCCCTTGTTCGTAGGTTAACATTCCGACCGCGCGGGTCCAGTCGGTGCCCCACATGCAGCGGCCGAAGCCGAAAGCGTCGAAGATGCAGCCGAGGGGATCCCAAATGTCTTTATAAGGGAACGCTTGATGCGACAGCGTGCAGGCGCCGCTGATTTTCACGGCGACGTTATCGTGGGGAGCCAAAGCCAGCAGCTTTGGCAGATCGGCAAATGGCTGCGCCGGGGGCGGCGGCTCGTGCGGTTGCGGCAAACCAAGATGATCGATCACCAGGCGTGTGCTGGGGTTTCGTGCCGCCAGTTGCCGGGCCTGGTCGAGGCGCCCGGTGCAGGCCAAGTTGACCGGTAAGGAATGCCGCGCGGCCGTAGCGAGGACACGGCTGATGGCCGGGTCGGCGGGATCAGTCGAAACGGCATCTCTCAGGAAAATCCGGATCCCGACCGCGCCCTTGGTGCTAGCCCACTCGGCGATCGTGTCGACCACGGCGGAGTCGGTGGGATCGACCGGTTTGACCAGTCTGAACCGATCGGGATGCGCTGCGTAAACCTCAAGGGCGTAGCTGGCGTCGTAGCGATACATGCTGAACGGCGAAACCAATATCGCGCCGTCGACCCTGACCGCGTCCATGGCGGCGACCATCTGGTCTTCGGTAACCTCGGCCGGCCCGTAGAGGGTGCCGACCCAAGGACGGCCCGGGTGGTTGCGTTCGTAGGCGTGAACCTGTGCATCCAATGTCGGCATGACTGCCAGTCCTCCATGGCCGCGATATTGCTCGGACGGGAAGATTAGCGAAGCCCAGCGGTGTCGGCTTAGACGCTACGTTGCGCGGCTGCGAGGTTCAAGTGAACGTGAGAAATCCCTCCCATGCGGAATAACACTCCCCCGCGGAGACACCGGGAACGGGTGAGTCTGAACAGCGGCAAGGAGAGCTTCGCGAGGCGGCGGCAACTACCGGCGCGGACGCCCGCAACATCGCGCCTCGTGGGTGGGTTTAATTCGCGGCGGCGGCCCGTTCAGTGAACATTGACTCGGATCCATTACGGGAGACGGGGCCCCGTGGGGGTTCGAGCCGATGGGTCAGCGGCGGTCTCTGATGTCATGAGCTGGAAATCTTCGCGGCTTCCCGCAGCCAGTTGCCGATTTCGGCTGTGCGGCGGACAGGCTCCAAGATCTCGGGGCCGATGCCGTAGCGCCAGGCCAGGTCGCGGCGTTCCGGCTCGCCGTGTAGTGTGCGGAAATCGCGGGCCATACCAACCAGCTCGGCACAATCGCGACCGAACCCTTCCGCTACGAGACTTGCGGCTCGCATCTCGATCAATCCGGCTGCAACCAATAACGTAAACTCAGGATGGTACTGCGTGCCGAAGAAAATGCTTTCCGACGGCAGTTCCACCGCCAGCGCCTGAATTGCACAAAGCTCGTTCTGAGCCAGCACCTCCGCGCCTGGCGGCAGCTGTTCGAGCTCGTCGAGATGAGAGCAGAGAGCGTCGAACACGGAAGGCCGCTGAGCCAGGAGCGGGTGGGAGCGGCCGGCCGCCGTGATGGTAATCGCTCTCGCCACCCCGAGCTCGCGACCGCGGGGATTGCGGCGGACGCTTCCTCCAAGTGCTACGGTCGCGAGCTGCAGACCCCAGCAGCTTCCCCATGCAGGCACGTTCGCCGTAAACGCTGCCCGCGCAAAATCGATCTGCCGCGTCACCTCAGGCGTCTGGTCGTAAATATGCAGGGGCGAACCGCTGAACATTAAACCGTCGAAATCTCCGAGCGACACGCCGCCCGGCAGGTCTTTGCCATCGGCAACATGAATCGACGAGCAGCGGATATGAGGCTGCTGCGACCTAAGCGCAGCTTCGAAAAGCGAGGCGTTCGAGGGAATCCCGAACGTTTCGCGCTCCGCCTGCATCGCGGCCGGCGTGCCGTCGGCGATTAAGATGCGCAGCATAAAATTCCCTCACCGGATTTTTGGCGGGATTACCTGGTAATGGAGGGAACGGGCAAGATCGGCGGATAATCGAAGGGGAGAGCAACCTCTCGAACCGTCCGCTATCGTTCGTCCGATTTCTGTCGTGCCTTCGTTCTCGCGATCTTTGGAGCGAGGCCGCGAGGGCTGACCGAACAAGTGCGCCTCGGCATATCGGGGTGTATGACATTCTGCGATTTGACCGCGAAGGCCATGCAAAATCGAGGTGGGATCGACTGGCCAGGAAAGAACGACCCATGAAAATCGTCAAAGTGTCCGCGATTCCAATGTCGGCACCGGTTCCGGAGGAAAAGCGTCACCGCACCGACCTTGGAACCAAGGTCAAGAGTGATGCGACGCTGATCCGCGTCGAAACCGACAATGGCCTCGCCGGCATCGGGGCCGCTCTCGGCACGCCGCCGATCGTCGCGGCCATCGTCGAGCATGAGCTCGCGGCGGAATGCGTCGATGAGGATCCCATGTTCTCCGAACGCATCTACGAAAAGAGGTACAACGGCTCACGCAGCAGGCCGGCGCTCGAGCGTGGCATCACGCAGGCCGATGAAAGCCGACGCCGCGGTGTCGTCATGGAAGCAATTGCCGGCATCGACATCGCAGTATGGGATGTCAAGGCGCAAGCGCTCGGCATTCCCCTCTACCAGGCGCTTGGCGCGGCACGCAATTCGGTGCGGGGCTATGCGAGCGGCGGGTGGGCGCCGGGCGACGAGGCCGAAGCGGAACTCGCGGGCTACGCCGCGAAGGGGTTCACCGCTGCCAAGATGCGTGTGGTGGGTCGTGACGGCTTCTCGATTGCGAACTGTGTGCGCCGGGTGAAGGCGGCTCGCCGCGGGCTCGGCCGCAACGTCGAACTGATGATCGACGCGCACGGCTCGCTTGAGGTTGCGACCGCCATCAAGCTCGCCAAGCAGCTCGAGCCCTACGACATTGGCTGGTTTGAGGAGCCGGTCTCGCCGGATGATCACGTCGGTCAAGCGGAAGTGCGCCGATCGACGACAATCCCTATTGCCTCGGGGGAGCGCGAGTTCACGCGGTTCGACTTTCAGGATCTGCTCGAGCGGCGTGCACTCGATATCGCGCAGCC
>JBARIB010000829.1:0-4491 GCA_049799535.1 Allostellaceae bacterium
GCCCAGATCGGTGCGCGGGGTCAGATAGATCGCCGGAGGGAACTCGGCCAGAAAGTGATCCGGTAGATCAAAATCGATGTCGAACCGCTTCAGGTCGCGCCCGTCCTGCTGCTTGATCGCGTCAATCACGAAGTGCGGGAAGACAAAGCCGCCCTCTTGGTGCTTGGGGTGCGGCAGAGGATAAAACCCCTTCGGGTACAGGTTCTGGTCGCGGATCTGGTCTGGGCTCATCGCCGCGAGGCTCTCCCAGGTCACGCCGGCTGGCAATTTGACGCGGACGCCCTCTTGGATTGGTTTTGTCCGGTCCATCGTGACGCCTTGGGCGGGGCGGTCGCTGAGGTCGTAGCGCTCGTTGAGCAGAGCGCTGTGCTCCTGTTCAACCGCCGGCTTCTCGCCCGACAAGCGCGCCATCAGCGCCGCAAACGTCTCCGTTATCGCCACCGGCATATAGCTCGTCAGCCCGCGCGGCCCCCGATCGATACCCTCGGTCCCCATCAGATATGGGTTCGGGGCCGCCGGCTGAGGCGGCGTTTGGGGTGCGGTTTGCTGGGCGTAGACGTAGCTAGATGCCAGGATCAGTCCGGTAAACGAGACCACGATCCAACGCGCTCTCGATAGTGGGATCATCTCGTTTTTCCTCCCTGCTGCGTCGGCTGGGATTGATTTTTCTCCAATGCCCGCAGCGCGCCCACGCGGGGGGCTACGGCGGCGCCATGCCATCGGGCGGCCCCTGCTGGTCGCCGTTACTGGGGCGGCGGGAAAGCGCTGGTTACCTGACCCATGGCGGGTGTGGTGAAGTGGTTGATAGAGCTCTCCACCCCATCGCTCTCACCACCGCTGCCCATCGACGTGACCTTGTAGTAGTAGGTGGTGTCCGGTTTCAGACCTTGCAGGCGCACCCGAAAAATCGTCTCCGCGTGGCCACGGTTGAGCCGGATGTGATTTTTCGCCGTCTGGCTCAAATCCTTGGGATCCGTACCGTAGTGCGCGACCGCGAAATGATCGTCATCCCCGCCAGGGTTGGTGGTGGTCCATCTGATGATGGCGAGGTCGTCGTGGGCAATTTCGAGCGCTGGCGCTTTGGTGATCTCGACGTGCTCAGCCTTCTTCTGCGGAGGAGGGTTCTGAGCGCCGATTGGGTTGGAGAAGAGCAGGATGCCGGCCCCGGCGGTGACCGCCAGTTTCAGGAGCAGTCTATTCATTGAACAGATCCCCAGTTGCCGTTCCCTCGAAAGCCGGCGGGAGGAGAAATGGGGGCCGCTTGCGGCCCCCATAACCAGGTCCAGGCCCTATGGAATCGGCGGCGAGGGCACCGGCGTGACACCGCAAATATCTGTCGCGCAGGGGAATTGAGCCAGATTCCAGGTGGGGGTGAGGGTCTCATTACCCTGGTTCGGTGCCGTCTCACCGGGCAACGTGGGCGAGCACTGACCGGTAAAGGTATCGATGTTCTTGTACGTGCTGACGGTCGGGTTGGCCGGGTCGAAGCCGTCCGTCAGCGTTTGCAGGAACGCCACGATCTGGTTCTCCTCCTGATCCGTCAAGCCGAGGGCGCCGGTCGTCATGTCGATGTTGTTCGAGACCTCGGGTTGCGGCCAGCAGGTCACCCTTTCCACCGTTCCGGCCGGGCAGTGACCGGACGTGACAGGAAACTCATAGGTTGTATTCCCGTTCGGGGTCGTCAGCGAGTCGCGCGTGTTATAGAAGTGCACCAGTTGCTTTAGGCTCTTGATGTAACCGTTGTGAAAAAACGCCTTCTGGAAGTACGGTATCGGCCCGTTCGGACCCACTTGGCCGGCCTCGGTGGTCGGGCATTGCGGTGGTGTCAGCGCCACATCGCGCGCCGTCATCACCTGTTGTTGACCGTCCACTGTCGGCGCAAGCGATAGCCAGTCCGGCTGGGTGGGATTGGGAAAGGTTTGTGGGCCGCTCCTCAGGAAAGTGCCGATCCCCAAATCTCGGTCGCGAAAGCCGTCGGGATTGGGTGTAAACCCGAAGCGATCCGGAACGCTCGCATAAAACAGGGGAAGCCTGGGATTGAGCGGCAGACCTTCATTGGCAAAGCCGTGGCACGTGAACAGAGGCTGTACGCTGGCCGTGCTGCCGGTGTCGGTCTGGCCGGACGTCAGAAGGGTGGATCTGCCGTCAACGTGACAAGAATTGCAATTGCCTTTGCCGTTGAACAGCTGGTAACCGGCCATCTCGTCCGCCGTCAGCGGGTAGGTGGTCGGGTCTTTCAGGAACCAGTCGAATTTCGAGTCGAAGGGGCTGACATCAACTGAGCGTTCGAGGAATGAAAGGGACTGCCCCCAGTGATCATAAATATTGGTTGCCTTGGTGCGGTCGGTCGGGCTCAGCGCGATTGGCGTCGCGCTCCCGCCGAACCTCGCTGCCCCATTCGGGGTGGCGCAGATCTGGGCAGTGTTGGCCGGGAAACGGATGTCGAAGTCGACGCCCCACACCAGCTCAAAGAGCTGACGGTACGGCGCTGTGCTCAGCCGAAACGCGATGCAAGCCGTGTCGGCGAAACCCATTTCCAGCGGATCGACCGGAGGGCCCTGGGCCTGTTCGGCGTCGGGAGCCTGCAGCTTCATTCCGGTCGCCCGCCCATCCCAGAAATTTCCGCCGAAGAACAGGCCCTGTGTGTTGTCGTAGTTGAGCACGGGGAACGTGTGCGAATACGCGTACCGTTGCGGCGTCCGCTTGGCGGCCCGATCGCGAAACGATCCGACATACGCGGCAGTCGTCAAATTTTCGGACGGGATCGGCCCGCCAAAGGCGGCGTACGGCATATGGCAGGCGGCGCAGGCAGTGTTCTGGAACACGGATATGCTCTCGTCGAAATTAAGCAGGCCACCTAGTATTCGCTGTGCTTGATATCCGTTTGGAACAAGTATTGGCGGATTGCCCGCATAAGTCGGCATCGGCGTTAATGCTTGCCACTCTGCGAAATAGCGACCGAAGATGGTTTGAACTTCGCGTCGAACCCTTAATAACTCCGACTGCAAATCGGGCGGGAGAACGGTCGGCGGGACGGAGCCGGGCAGCGGCGGATACGGGTTGTACGGCGGGAAGGGCTGATCCACCTGCGCTCGCACCTCGGTGGACCCGGCGAGAGGGACGCTCAGGACCCCGAGTAACGTTGCAAAGGCTGCCTTTACGAATTTAGATGTGTGTCGGCGCATCGGCTTCCTCCGGTCGGCTCTCATCCAGGGAAGGTGCTGCTGTTTTGGCCACACGCTCGCGATCACAATGCGGCCTTGCCACATGGGATGATTCCAAAAAGTTTAGTTAAATTTTATTGTTAATCTATATGTTGATACCGTGTTGGACCTCGCGAAAAGGGCCTTCTTGTAAAGTTTTGTGTCGGTTCGTAAGTTGTTCGTTACACATCGCGGCGCGCTCGTAATTTGCAATGGCTTGGCGGACCCCCTCGCTGCCGCGGGCCGAGGGGAACGGCGCGTGGCGGCGCAGAAATTGACGACCGCCGTAGAGACCGCGACTCATGCGGCGGTCAATTCGCCGCTCTAGATCAAGGGGTATTGTCCTAAGGAATAGGGTGCGGCGCGGGCAGCGGCTGGACACCGCAGATCGCTGATGCGCAAGGCGGCAGCGGCGGGGTGGGGATGAGGAGCTCGTTACCCTGGGTCGCCGCCGTACCACCGGTCATGCACTGACCCGTAAAGGTGTTGATGTCCGGGTAAGGCGTTGTGAAACCATCCGTGAGCGTTTGCAGGAAGCTCACGATCTGGTTCTCCTCCTGATCCGTCAAACCGAGGTTGCCGGATGTCATATCGATGTTGTTCGGGACCTCGGGCATCGGCCAGCAATCCACTTTTTCCGTCTTTCCTTCCGGACAGTGCCCCGACGTGACCTTGAACGGAAACACATCGCGGGTATTGTAGAAATGGATGAGTTGCTTGAGGCTCTTGATGTAGCCGTTGTGGAAGAACTCTTTCTGGAAATAGGGTCCGGGCGCCTCCGTAGTGGGACACTGCGGAGGTGTCATCGCCACATTGCGCGCCGTCGTGGTTTGCATCTGGCCGTCGCTGGCTGGAGCAAATTGTGTCCATTGCGAGTTGGGATTGGGGGCGCTTCTGAGGAAGGTGCCCACTCCCAAGTCTCTGTAACCGAAGCCGTCGGGATTGGCCGTGAACCCGAAGCGGTCCGGTGTGGTCTGATAAAACAGCGCGACCCTGGGATTGAGCGGCAGGCCGAGATTGGCATAGCCAAAGCAGGTGAACAGAGGCCTCGTATTGGCCGCGGCGCCGGTGTCGGTCTGGCCCGGCGCCAATGTCGTTGATCTTCCGTCGAGATGGCATGAATTGCAGTTGGCTTTACCTTTGAAGAGGTTGTAACCGGCCATCTCGTCCGATGTTAAAATGGATTTCTCCGCCAGGAAGGCGTCGAATTTCGACGTGAAGGGGCTGAGACGGTTCGAGCGCTCGTATCTGGAAATGGACTGCCCCCAATGGTCGTAGACATTGTTCG
>JBARIB010000830.1:0-2540 GCA_049799535.1 Allostellaceae bacterium
GACCTGCAGCCACTGCCGTTTTGCCAAACGCTGGGCGGTGTCCGACATTTATCGTCTGCTTCGGTGGGCCCCACTTTTTTCTTCCAGCCGGCGACGGCGATGCACGTGGGCGTTAGGCCGAGCTTCCTGCGTTCGAGAAGCGTAACCTCTTGACTTACCGCCACATTGGACCGGCAAGGGGCCTGGATACTGGCTACAAAGTGACGCCGAGAAGGGCGAACGCCTTGTGCTGGATCGGCGTCGGCCTGGTCAGCACGGTGAGTGGATAGTGCGGCGTGATCGCGGTGACGACGGTGTTGCGCACCAACGTCGCCAGGTCAGCCAGCAACGAGCGAAAGCTGTGCACCGGCAGCCCGTCCTCGGTCTGACCCGTGGTCTGCTTAGTGACTGCGGAGGGCGAGCGCTGCGCCTGTGCCACTACACTCGCGCGGAGTGCTTCGGCAGTTTCCTTGTCGGTGTCGTCAAACAGCATCGGCGCAAGGCGCTGACGCATGTGCCATTCCAGGTAATAGGCCAGCATGCAAAGAAAGACATGCGCACGGACCCGATCGGCCAGCCAGTGATACACGGGGCGAACGTGCAGATCGACGGTCTTGATGCAGCGAAAGGCGCGTTCCACGCACGCGAGGGACTTGTAGCTGCGCACCGTCGTCGCGTCGTCAAAGGTCTCCGCCGGCAGACTGGTGCGTATGACATAGACACCGTCGACTGCCGCCTCTGCGGCAATCTCGGCGGTCTTGCGTGCGAAGCTGAAGGCGGTATCGGCGATGTTGAGAGCGAAATGCTTGGCCACCTTGTATTTGTTGATCACCGCGCCGACGGCAAGGCCGATCGCGGCGGAGCCGCGTAGTGGATCACGCCTGCGAGCGACCGCGGCCTGGATCCGAGCAAGCTCACGTTCGGTGGCGGCGAGCAGGTCCTCGCGCTTGCGGGCGCGCTCGGTGGCGAGATCGGGGTTGCGGCAGACCACCAGGCGCTCGTTTGGGAAGTCGGGTGCGGTGATGGAGGCCATGTCACGCTGATCGAACAGCGAGAGCTGCAAGGCACCACTGTCCAGTAGCGCCCTGATCGCCGGTGCGCGGAGCGCGGTGATCCAGTCCAGGCCTGCCGATGCGATGTCTTCGGTGATGCGGGCCTGGGTGATCATGCCGCGGTCTCCCACCATAACCACGTGGTCGAGGTGAAAGCGCCGCTTGAGTTTCTCGATCTGTCCGGCGAGCGTCATGGGATCAGCAGTATTGCCCTCGAACACCTCGATGGCGATCGGGCAGCCGTCTGGGGCGCAAAGCAGGCCATAGATGATTTGCAGTGTGCCTTTCTTGCCGTCACGGCTGTAGCCACGCTTGGCAAGCGGGCAGCAGCGTCCCTCCATGTAGCTTGACGAAACGTCATAGAGAACCAGTGTGCCGTTGGCGAGATGACGCTTCGCCAGCGTGGCCTCGATCGCGGGTTGGCGCTGAAGCAGCCAATCGAGCGCCTGGTAGAGTTCGTCCTCGTCCACTTCGCCAAGGCCGAGCACTTCGCCGAGGCTCGATGCCGCGGTGGCGGGTGACAGTGCGCGGGCGGCAGCAAGTTTGGATGCAGGATCGAGAATGCGTCCGATAAGAAGGGCAAGGATAAGATCACGGCAACGATTACCATCAGGACTGAGGATACGGTCGAGGCCAATCCTGCGGGCGGTGCCGAGAGCGGCCGCGACGTGGCCGTGTGGCAAACTGCGAATGACGGTGAAAGCTTCATGCTCCGCGGGGATGACGGTGCCACCCTTGAGCACCCCGCGTAGACCTTCGATGTAAGCCGCCGGCCAACCTGACAGATTGCACAGTGTACGCTTACGAACTTTGCCGTTCTCGCGATAGCTTTCGCGCAGCAGGATGGCGGGCGGCGAGTTCCGATTCGGGACGGCTTCGATATACATAGCGAAGCCTGAGCACACTCGGCGCCATAGTACAAGTCTCAAGACTTAGATTACATGGCTACGTTTTGGATGGCTTTCTACAGCCATCGCGAGTCTTTGCAACGGGTTCGTAGTATCGGGAAGAGGGAAGCTAGGCTTAGTCGATGTGGTGGGCAGCAATAATGCTGCTTTACACACGTTTCCGATCACACTCGGGGACTCGGGCGGAGCCGCTGTGCCGAAGGATGCTGACTACGAAAAGAAAGCACTAAAGGCGGCTGCTCACGCGCAACTGTTGCCCGACGCCGATCTCGAGCACTTAACCACCAGGATGCATGTCAGCCGCGGTGGGCCGCTGGAGCCGTTTGGCGATGATCTGGACGTCTCGTCGCAAACGAAACGAGGCCTGGATCAGGTCGTTCGAGAGCGAGCCTATTTGCTTTGGGAGACGGATGGCTGTTCGCATGGGGGCGCGGATGAATACTGGCATCGGGCCCATGAGCAGCATCTTCGCGAGCGTGCCTACGTGCTTTGGCAGCAGGAGGGTTGCCCGGAAGGGCGAGCCGACGAGCATTGGCACCGGACCCAGGAGTTCGAGTCGCAATGATGCTTTTCAGTGCCGTGGTCAGAGCTCGGTGGGCCC
>JBARIB010000831.1:0-4918 GCA_049799535.1 Allostellaceae bacterium
GCGCGAATGACTTGTGGATCCGAACGATAGCCGAGACATTCGTGGCCTGGAACCAGCTCGCCAGATTTGCGATCGTTTCCATGTCGAACGCCCCGTGTTCGTGGTCGATCGCGCAGTAATCGAAGCCTGCCGCCTCGATGATCCAGGGGACGCCGCGTGATGCGAACTCCTTGAGCCCGGTGCCGAGCGCCGCCCGCCCTTCGCGCACCGCCCGCCGTATGCTGTTGTCTTTCATGTCTTGTCCCAGGCTTCGTTCGTATCAGTCCGTCATAATGGCGCCTGCGCAGTAAAGCGCGATGTGGGTTCCAAAGCGGTCCGCTGTTGCCGACAATTAGGGCCGTGCAAACTTTTGGGTCAGGCTCTCAGCCACATGCCGTGCTATGTGCCGCGCAACACGACGAGGGCGTCTACCGCCTTCACGCCCTGACCTGACGGTAGCACCATGAGCGGATTGATGTCCAACTCTGCCAAGTGTCCTTCAATGTGCATGGCGAGGTGCGACACGCGCACCAGGGTATCCGCGAGCGCCTCGAGGTCCGCCGCTGGCCACCCAGACGCCCGTCGCACCAGCGAACCAAAGCGCGAGGAGAAATGATGAAAGCTGATGCACTGATGCACTTCATATTATTGGGTAACCGCTCTCTGGAAGAATTCGCGGTTCTCCTGGCCCGGATGTCGCTTGGGGTATTCTTCGCTATCTCCGGAGGAAACAAGCTTTTCGTCACTAGTCAATACAAGCTAATGTACGCAACGATCGTCGGTGCCGGAATCCCTTTTCCGCACGTCATGACGTATTTCGTTTCGTCGGTGGAGTTCGTTTGCGGTTGCCTGCTCATCATCGGGCTGCTTTCGACCTTGTGTTGCGTTGCCTTCATCATCGACATGATTGTCGCGATCACTACTGTTCAGTTGGCAACCATCACCAAGGCGCTCTCGTTTATGGACTGGCTTGACGATTTCCTGTATTTGCCAGAAGTCATGTACATTATAATCTTTCTCTGGTTGATTTCCTCAGGACCAGGAAGGCTCAGCATTGATCATTGGATCGTCGTCCGCTCCGGGTTGCCTAGTGGCGTTTCCGCCGATCACCCGGACACCTAGCCGGTCAGCAGCTGAGGATGAGCCGTCTTCTGCGGCGTCGAGTTCGAATTCCCCAATCGCAGCCAGTCGTGACGGGCGCCAGCTGGCAGCTAGCTTGCCCGGCTTGTCTCGGAACTTGCCCCCGGCGACGTGGTGATGGTGACGCGGCTCGACCGCGTTGCCCGCTCGACCGGCGACCTGTTGAACACGCTCGCGGCAACCACCGAGAAGAAAGCCGGCTTCCGCTCGCTCGGCGACACATGGGCCGACACCACCACCGCGCACGGCCGGCTGATGCTGACCGTGCTGGGTGGCCTCGCCAAATTCGAGCGCGAGTTAATCCGCATCCGCACCGGCGGAGGGCTGGGCGCGCGCCGAGGAAAACGGCATCAGCCTCGGCCGCAAGCCCGGCGCCAAATTCTTGAGCACTGGGGTGCGTGAACACCCATTCCCTGGTAATGATCGCCATCACTCTGGGTTAGCCTCGCCGGATTCTTCCTGGCGCTCGGTCGCATCAAGGGCGCAGGGATCAGCTCGTGAACGCGCAGTTCAGACATCTCATCGGTTCCCCGCTCGGCTTTCTGGCAAGCCGTGCCGGGTTGTTCGTCGTGCTGGCGTTTCTAGTGGCAGTCCAGGACACCTATGCGTCGACGCTGGCGGCTTCCCAGTTCCTGGCCCGGATCGGCGCGCAGGGCGTCCCGCTCTACTACGTTCTTAATGCCGCGGTCTCGATCCCGTTCGCCGCCTTGTTTTCGAGCGTGATCGACCGCTTTCCGCGCCGCCAATTATTCGCCTATGGGCTCGGCCTGTTCACCATTCTCATGATCGTGTTGCCGGTGCTGCCGCCGATCGGAAAGGCGCTGCCTTACGCGAACTACCTAATCGTTCGGATCTTCGAGCACTTAATCTACAGCTTCTATTACATCCTGGTTGCCGACTACTTCACAGTGATGGACAATAAGCGCTACGCGGGCCACTTTGTCTCGGGTATGGCGGCCGGTGGATTGATCGGCGGTGGATTGCTGACCGCGATGACATCGCTCGCGGGGCCGACCGTGGCCGCATTGGTTACGCCGGCGCTGGTGGCTGCCGCGCTGGTTTTTGCGAGCTGGACGACCAAACGGCAGCACCCGCTCGATGCCGCTGTCCCGGCTTCACGCGAGAGCCTCGCCGAAAGTTTGCGGATCCTTCCGCGGCTGATCCGGCGCTATCCGATGATCGCGCTGATGTCGGCGGCGGTGTTTCTCAACATCCTGCTGCAATGCATCGCCGAGTTTCTCGCCTTTTCGATCTATACGATCCATTTCCCGCGCATCGACCAGCTGGCGGTGTTCCTGGGCCTGGTCAACGCCGGTATGAGCGTGCTGGTATTTCTGGTTATCGTGCTTTTCACCGGGCGGCAATTGCCGCGGCTCGGCGTCCCGAAGATGAACCGCGTCTATCCGGCGCTCGAGGTGCTGACATTCGGAATCTTGACGATTTCCCCGTCATTGCCGGCAGGCGTGCTCGCAAACATCTCCTACAACCCGTTCAAGTACGGGATCGACGATCCCGTTATGACGATGAACTACAACGCCATCCGGCACCGCTTTGTCGGCCGGGTTCGCGTCTTCATCGACGGAATGATCTTTCCGCTCGGACTGGCCTCGGCGGGGTTGCTGCTGCTCGGTTTCGCGGGGCGGCTCGATTTGCGCGTCGTCGCGGCGTTCGGCGTGGTTTTGAGCATGGTGTTGCTGGCGCTGCACTGGAACATCGGCAGGCAATATGCGTCTGGCCTGATCGAGATGTTGCGCGATGGAGCGGTCGAACTCGACCAGGTCGATCACGGCTTGCGCCTGCCTTCCGAGCAAATCGAGGAGATTCGCGCGATGCTCGAGGGCGATCCGCGCATGGCGCTGATGGGGCTGGAAATGGCGGCGCGCTGCGACGGCAAGGTTTCGCCGGATGAGATCGCCAAGGCGCTGGCCAAAATCCCGATGCCGCAGGCCCGCAGAATCCTGACCCAGTTTGCAACGAGCGGCATAGAAGCCAGGCGCGACGTCGTCGAGCAACTGGCAGAGATCGGGCAGCAGGGGATCCGTCGGCTTGCCTGGGAACATATCTTCTGCGAGGGCGCTGCGACGGCGGCGCGCGCGCGGCCGCTGCTCGAGGATGAGGACGAGGGGGTGCGATGCGTCGCGGCAGCGGCGGTGCTGATCGATGATCCCACGAACCGGGCGGCCCAGCAGCGGCTGACTGGCGGATTGTCGGCTGCGGCGGCGATCGGTGCGCTTCACGTGTTGCGCCACGCGTCTGGACGCGATGTTTGCGCGACGATTGCAGCAATCGGCAGGCACTCGGACCCGGCCGTGCGCGCGGCTGCCTTGGCGGCGGCGGAAGATTGTGCCGCGGATAGCGCGGCCCTTACCGATTGGGTGCGCCAGGCCATCTCCGACCCGGAGCCGACCGTGCGCCAGGGGGCGCTGTCGTTGCTGGTGCGATTGGCGCCCGAAACGGAGCTCGGCGAAATTGCCGAGAAGTTCCTCGACGACCCCTGGCCCGAGGTGCGACATGCCGCCGCGCAGGCGCTCGGCGCTCGCGGCGAAACAGCGGTTCCTGCGATTTGTGGCCAGTTACGGCGCGGCAGCGAGGACGCTCAGCTCGCGGCGATCGATGCGCTTCACCTCGCGATGGGGCCGGCTGCCGCCGATCGGCTGTTCGACGAATTGAATGTTCGCCTCTTTGCGCCGATCGCCTCCGCCCGGCATCTCGCCCGCTTCGATCCGGCCCAGTATACCGGCGGTCCCGAGCTCCGAGCGGCGCTGGACAATGCGAGACGGCGAGCCCTGCGGGTTGTCATGCATGTGCACGACACGCTCGGCCATCGCCGTACCCTCGACCTTGTGCGCACGATGATCAACAGCCGCGACGAGCGCAGCCGCGCCAATGCGATCGAGAGTCTGGCGTCACTGCCGCAACGCCGTTTCGTCATCCCGATACTGCCGCTGATCGAAAGCCGCGAGACCGCTGAGGCGGGGCCCGGATTGGGGCAGCCGGACCCCGCGCCCATCGAGGAAGCGCTGTCGTCGCCCGATCCCTGGCTGCGCGCTGCCGCCGCCGTGGCCTGGCACGCCCGGACTGGCCGAGTGCCGGAGCGCGTGCAGCAGGACCCGTCGTCGATCGTGACGGAAACCGTTCGCCAGCTGCCGCTGCGGCCGGTCGGAAATTGCTCTTATCGACAGGAAGTGCTGATGAGCCGGTTGGCGTTTCTCCACGATGTGCGGCTGTTCGCCGATACCAGCCTCGATGATTTGATCGCGGTCGATCATGTGCTGGGCCTGGAGACCTACCTCGCCGGCGAGCCGATCGTCAGCGAGGGCGAGGTCGGCGACCGGCTTTGCATAGTCCATTCGGGCAGGGTCGTCGTGAAAAGGGGTGGGCACATGCTCCGCCAGCTCGGCTCCGGCGATTACTTTGGCGAGATGGCGTTGTTCGACGACGGCCCGCGCTCAGCCACCGTCATCGCCATCGATGAGGTCGAGGTTCTGATGTTGCAACGCGACCGGTTCCACAGTTTGGTTCGCCAGCGGCCGAGCATGTTGATGGAGGTGTGCGCGACGCTGGTGCGGCGACTACGAGAGGCCGAGCAGGAAGCTCAGCCGACCGGCTGAAGCGGCGTGCCGTCGGGCAACCCCGTCGCACCCCCGATGCCCATCCCGTACTCCAGAAATGATCGCTTTGAGCGCGTGGCGGCGTTCGGTATCAATTCGACGGCCCGATTTTCCACATATGTGGACGGCCCTCTCCTCGCAAGATGTTTTGCAGTGCTTTGATCAGATCGCTTGCGTCCATATGTCCG
>JBARIB010000832.1:0-2679 GCA_049799535.1 Allostellaceae bacterium
CCGACTTCTTTTTGTAAAAACAAGTTTACGGTGTTGATCGTGCCGAAGATTTCCTTGCGGAATATCGGTCCCAAGGTGAATTCGTTAGGGTCACCCCGGATCGTCGATTTGCCGAACTCGGCAAAGAAGCCTGCGTCCAGCCAATACTGGCCGCGCTCGGTAAACTGAAAGATATTCTCGGAAGTGACCTGAGTGAAGTTGAGCGATTGTCCGGGACCGGCGTCTCGGTTCTGTTCGAGTTCGATCTCAGTGCGCCAAAACCCGTTTACCCCGTATTCGAATTCTTGGGTTAGGCTCAGCTCGCCGCTGTGGGCGGGATTCGGATCGTGGCCATAGTCGCCGAGAGGCTCGATCTCAAACTCCCCGGTTTCGGCGTCGGGCAATCGTACTTTGAAATCGGCCGCGGCCGGAACTGCAATTGCCAGCGTCAAAGCAGCGCTCAGGACAGGCACAATAGTGCTAATGCAACGCATTCGCGTCTCCAGCCGACATTAATCCGGAGAGGTGACCTACTGATCCGGCGAGGGGAGGAAGGCTCGGTTTTAGATAGGTGCCGCCGCGGCGGGGCGGCTTGGCGCATTTGGCGGCACGCGCCCCACGACCCGCATCAAGGTACCGATGCTGAGAAGCGTGGCGAGGTAGAAGACCACCTGGATGCCGGCGGGCTGTGCCGAATAGCCGATTAGTACATGAAGCAGCAGTCCGAGCACGCTGCGCTCGCTCAGTATCGAGGAAGTGTTCCAAAGTTCGTTGCCAAGCGACGGCAAGAGGTTCGCCTGCATCAGAAACGCCGCGCCTTGCGAGGCCATGCCGGCAGCGAGCAGCAAAATTAGCCAGCTCGTTACCGTAAACAGCCGGCGCAACGGGATCGCAAGAAGCCCCAAATAAATCACCGCGCCGATTGCGGCGCCGCCGGCGAGCCCAAGGATCCCACCCCCCAACATGCTGAGCGCGCCCATTCCCGAGGCGATCGCAATCCCGTAGAGGAAGAGGACGACCTCCGAACCTTCACGCAGCACGGCGATGCCGACGACCAGCGCCAGCGCATAGAGCGGCCGACTGCGGCCGAGCACCGCCTTGCCGAGCGAAGCCGCGGACGCGGCCAGCTCACGCCCGTGCCGGTTCATCCAGATATTGTGCCAGCCGAGCATAGCCACCGCGGTAAACAGGATCGCGGCGTTGAACAGCTCTTGCCCGATGCCGTTGACCGCGGCGGCAATCGCTCCGGCGCAAGCAGCGACGAGGCCGGCGCCGAGGACGCCCGCGGCCACTCCACTGGTCACCCAGACACCCCGGCGCGCCACGCCGCGACTGGCCGCCAGCACGATGCCGACCACCAGCGACGCCTCGAGGACCTCGCGGAACACGATAATTGCGGTCGCCAGCATCTCAATCCTCGCTATTTGACTACCAAATGGCCGCGGGTCTCCGGGTGGAAATCGTCGAAAAACTCATAACTGCCCGGATCGAAGGGTCCGACAAAGACGGTGATTTCCTGACCAGGGGGCACGATCTTTTCGCGATGAAATTGAGTGCTCTCAAATTCCGAGGGTGTCGGGTTTTCGTTGCGCACGATGAGTTTCACCTTGGCACCCGCGGGGATCTGAACCTCGCTGGGAACGAACTGATTATTTTTCAACACGATCGAAAAACTGGGATCGTCCGCCAGGGCGGGCGCCGCGACGGTGAGAGCGAGCAATGCCGCAAACCGAGTGGTGACACGCATTGTGATCCGAGGCATCCGGGGTTTTCCGGGAAGTTGCAAGACAGCGAATGCGACTGAATCGCAGCACTATCCAGCTCTTCCCGCCGACGCAATAAAAATCTCTATGCAATTTCGCGGGTTAGCTATCCTGCTTTGGTCCGATCGCGGCAAGTTTTGCCGAACCGGATAGCGACGTCAGGCGTTAGTCGCTTTGGCGGAGTCGAGCGTCCGCCGCCATTTCGCCCGTAGCGCGCTCGGCCGCTCGGGGTAGCGTTCGTCCAGGAAACCCGCAGCGATCACCCGGTCGGTCCGAAAACTTCGGAAGTCCTGGCGGAGTTCGCACCAGGCAATCAGGTGGCGGACCGTCTCCATGTAGCCCACCGTCACCGGCCAAATGACGCGCTCGCTCTCACGGTCCTGCTCGTCGCGATAACACAGCTTGATCTTGCAGCCGGCGTGAATCTGTGCGCGCCCCCGCGCCATATCGAGGCCATCGGTCGCGAGGCTTCGCGCCGGCGGCGTTTCGGTCACCGGCTCAAATACAAAGGGCCGAAGCCGTTCCGGCACGACGGCGCCGATCTTGGCGATCAGATCCTGAGCCGCCCGCGCGAGCTCCGCGTCGCTATGGCGCGCCACCCATTGGGCGCCCAGCACGGCCGCTTCGATCTCGTCGGGCGTCAGCATAAGGGGCGGCAGGTCGAGCCCCGGCTGCAGCACATAGCCGATGCCGGCCTCGCCCCTGATTGGTACCCGCTGGCCGATGAGGTCGGCGATGTCGCGATAGACGGTCCGCTTGGAGGTCTCGAGCTCGGCCGCGATTGCGTCGGCGGTTATCGGTCTAGGCGTGCGCCGCAGGATCTGAATGATGTGAAAAAGCCGGTCGGCGGGTCTCATAGCCGTTCTCACCCCACAATGCTGACAGCACGTTGGCAGCAGGGTAGCTAGCGCGCGCGCAATTCATAACCAAATTTAAC
>JBARIB010000833.1:0-1902 GCA_049799535.1 Allostellaceae bacterium
GACCCGGCAACCGGAATCGAGCCGTTCCACGCCCGCAACATCGCCTATGGCCTCGGTCTCGATGGCGGCCAAATCGGCGTCGCGGTCAAATTCGTCACCGCGCTTTATAAAGCGTTTTGCGAGCTCGACGCATCGGTCGTCGAAATCAATCCGCTGGTCGTGACCGGTTCCGGGCAACTGCTGGCGCTCGACGCCAAAATGGGGTTCGACGACAACGCGCTGTTCCGCCAACCCGAGGTCGCCGCGTTGCGGGACGAGGATGAAGAGGATCCGACGGAGGTCGAAGCCAGTAAGCACGGCCTCCACTATCTCAAGCTCGACGGCAACATCGGCTGCATGGTCAACGGTGCCGGCCTCGCAATGGCAACGATGGACATCATCAAATTGCACGGTGCCGGTCCGGCGAACTTCCTCGATGTCGGCGGAGGCGCAACGCGCGAGCGGGTGGCGACCGCGTTCAAACTGATTTTGAGCGATCCCAACGTCGAGGGAATCCTCGTAAACATCTTCGGCGGAATCATGCGTTGCGACGTCATCGCAGAGGGTGTCGTCGGAGCGGCGCGTGAGGTCAATTTGCACGTGCCGCTCGTCGTTCGTCTCGAGGGCACCAATGTCGATCTCGGGAAAAGAATCTTGCAGCAATCGGGTTTGCCGATTGTCGCCGGGGAAAATCTTGTCGACGCCGCCGAGAAAGTTGTTGCGGCCGTCAAGGAAGCCGGCTGATGGCGATACTCGTAAACGCCGCGACCAAAGTGCTGTGCCAGGGATTCACCGGTGCGCAAGGCACGTTTCACTCCGAGCAGGCGATCGCCTACGGCACCAAGATGGTGGGGGGCGTGACTCCGGGGAAAGGCGGTACTCGACACCTCGACCTGCCTGTTTTTAATACGGTTCACGAGGCGCACGTCAAAACCGGCTGCGATGCGACCGTGATCTACGTTCCACCACCCTTCGCCGCCGATGCGATCCTTGAGGCCGCCGACGCCGAGATACCGCTGATCATCTGCATTACCGAAGGCATCCCGGTGCTCGACATGGTGAGGGTCAAACGCAGCCTGAGCGGCGGCCGTTCTCGCCTGATCGGTCCGAACTGCCCCGGGGTCATTACGCCGGACGAATGCAAGATCGGCATCATGCCGGGACACATCCATCGGCGCGGCAATATCGGCATCGTCTCGCGCTCGGGGACGCTGACATACGAGACGGTGGCGCAAACGACCGCTGTTGGTCTGGGGCAATCGACGTGCGTCGGCATCGGCGGTGACCCGGTCAACGGCACCAATTTCGTCGAAGTCCTCGAGATGTTCCTCGACGACGACGAGACCGAAGCGATCGTCATGATCGGCGAGATCGGCGGCACCGCAGAAGAAGACGGCGCCGAATTCCTGAAGGGCGCGCGGCGGAAGAAGCCTGTGGTCGGGTTCATTGCCGGTATCACCGCGCCGCCGGGCCGGCGGATGGGCCATGCCGGCGCGATCATTGCGGGCGGCAAGGGCGGCGCTGCCGACAAGATCGAGGCACTGCGCACTGCCGGGGTGGTTGTCGCAGAGTCGCCGGCCGCCATCGGTACGACGATGTGGGACGTGCTCAGGGGTTAATCGCGCCCCGGCGTTGTAGGCCCGACGCTTGATTACAAACTAATAGGTCTTCGCAATCCTCCTGGCTTGGCCTGTTCTGGCCATCTGCGCTTATTTGCTGTTTTTAAGGGCAGCTGCGGGCACGTGGATGGTTGGGCTAGTGCGGCCACGGTGGGTCGCGGGAGCTTGTGCACACCCCACAATAAGGTCTGCTCATGGCCGATACCGACGGCACGACGTTCTTGACCGGCGCCAATGCCGGTTTCATCGCCGATCTCTACGCGCGCTTTCTCCAAGATCCGGGCTCCGTTGATGAGAGCTGGCG
>JBARIB010000834.1:0-1748 GCA_049799535.1 Allostellaceae bacterium
GTCTAAGGCGCACGCCTGGAGAGCGTGTAGACGGTGATGAATCGTCTCGCGGGTTCGAATCCCGCCCCCTCCGCCAGAAAGCCGAAAACTCTTTGGTAATTTCGAGAGCTTGATCACAAAACCTTTAATTCGACCCACAAAACCATCCTCAACACGCTCGTAGCTTCGGATGGACTTCGACAGAAGATCTTAGACAATCCGCGTCCGAGCTACCGGGTTCAAGCAATCCGTTCGCCGGTGGCGGACGAGTCCCGGGAACATTCCGGTTGATGACCAAACGAGCAATGCGACCTTCTGTCCTGGAGCCGATGCATGCGACTGTCACGAGATCCCTTTGACGAGGCTGCCGCGCGCGCGGTCGCGTGGCTGACTGCTTGGGATTCGCAAGGCCATCACCGTACCGGGACAAGCGGCGACGTGGCGGGCGCTCTGTGGCTTGCCCACGAGGCGGCTGGCCTCGGCGTCGATGTGACGACCGAGGTGTTCCAACTAAGCCGGCTGGATCCCGTCGCCTGCCACTTGGAGCTGGACGGCGAGCGCATCCCAGCGGTGCCGGCATTTGATGCTCCGGCCACCGGCGCAGACGGCGTGGCCGGCACCCTTACCCTGAGCGACCACGACGAGGCCATTCTCGTGGCTCTACTGTCGCCCCGATCAGTTTACACCGGGGAATACGATCGGTTGCGCCGCGACACCGCTCATCGCGCCCTGGTGATTGTTTGCACCGGCGCCCGCAGCGGCATGGGGCTGCTAAATGCCGAACGGTTCCGAAATCCTTACGGCGCGCCAACGATCCATGTGTCGAGCGAAGCGAGTGAGACCGCGCTCGCCGGTGCCACACGGGCTGCCTCCGCCCGAGTCGTCGCAGAAAGCCGATATGTTCCGGCGATTGCCCGCAACGTGGTCGTCGCGCTCCGTGGGTCCCGGCGCTCCTCTCCGCCAGTGGTGGTTATGACGCCACGCAGCTCGTGGTGGCAATCGACCGCCGAGCGGGGCGGCGGGCTTGTTTGCTGGCTAGAATCACTGCGGGCGCTGATCGCAGCGCCGCCCGCCTGCGATGTGATCTTCACCGCCAATAGCGGTCATGAACTCGGCCATCTCGGTCTCGACGACTTCATGGTGCGCCGACCCGGATGGGAGCGCCCGATTTCCGAAGGAGGCGCCACTTGGATACATTTCGGCGCAAACATCGGTGCCGCCGATGGCGAGCTGTCGTTGCAGTCGGCGAGCGATGATCTGCGCCAGCTGGCCGAGGCTGAACTCGTTCGCGCTGGCCAAGCACCGGACGTTGTCGCTCTCAAGACCCTCGTGCCAAGCGGCGAAACCCGTGACATCCATCGCGCCGGCGGACGTTATGTCACCTTGGTGGGTAGCAATGTTTGGTTCCATCTGCCACAGGACCGCTGGCCGCACGCGGTCGATACCGACGCCGTGACCCGCATCGCTTCAGCCGCAGCCGCCTTGGTGGTGAAGCTGACACGCTGACGCTGGCCTACGCCCGGTTGAACATCGGTGTGAATGCAACTAGGCCAGTTGGATCGAGGCGGCTTCTGGTCTGGACGCTCGCCTGCAAGGGCTGTCGATCTGATGGGTCGTCGATTTCATGGTCGCGCGCGCCGGCCTCAACCGCGAGGGGGCCTACATGTTGAGAGCTCCGCCTCGCGTCGTCCGGTCAGGCATTCCCATTCCGCAGCACATTCAAACGCGGGTCCGCGGGACTTCGCCATGGCGGCGTTGATAGCCTTTCC
>JBARIB010000835.1:0-2423 GCA_049799535.1 Allostellaceae bacterium
CCGACGGTGCCCGCGGTTCGAAAAGCAATCGGGCGAGCGCCACCGAACTGTCGACGTAGATCACCGGTCTTCCCGGTCACGCTCCAGATCGGCCATCAGCTGCTCAAAGGTCAGACCGGGCACCGGCATGGGCCGCGGCGGCCAGTCCGCGCCACGCACGGCAGGTCTGATCCAGCCCTCACGCACGCCGCGCTCGATGACCGACTCCGGTTCTGGTCGCGGCGGTACGATTTCGGCGACGACGCGGTTGCGATCGGTAATGACGATCGTCTCGCCAGCCGCGGCCAGGCGCACGTATTCGCTCAGTTTGTTCTTCAGAACCTTCAACCCGACCTTGCGCATGAGTACGAAGTAGCCTCTGGGAGCCACTTTGTCAATTGATCCTCCGCCCGATAAGCAATCTGAAGTTGTGTCAACAATTCCCTTTTGCTGCATCTGCAGCAAATCTACAGCAAAACTCCCCTAGGGGTTGTAGGAACCAAAGATGTAAACGGAGCATCTCATACAAAACAGTCAATTTCAGGACGATAAGTATCGCCGCCGCGCCGGACGAAATGACGAGGCGCGGCATGCGCGAAAGTATTATTTTCGACAAATGCGGCTCATTCCTCTCCGTGGCACTGACGCCCGCGCCGACGAGGTCGTCAAATGAGGCGGCGGGATTTGATATTCATTCTCGCTGGCGCGATGACGACGGCGCACGCGCTCAGCGCACAGCAGAAGATAATGCCGGTGATTGGCTTCCTTGGCGGCGAAACGCTTGGCGCGCTTGCAGCGAATGTGGCGGCGTTTCGCCAGGGGCTGAGCGAAACCGGCTACATTGAGGGACAAAATGTGGCGATCGAGTACCGCTGGGCAGAGGGTCGCTATGATCGGCTGCCCGGTTTGGCCGCCGACCTCGCGGGCCGCAAAGTCGATGTTATTGTGACATACAGCGCCTCTGCCATAGACGCGGCAAAAAGCGCAACGTCGACAATCCCGATCGTCTTCTTCGGCGGCGGCGACCCGGTTGCGGCCGGTCTTGTCGCCAGCCTGGCCCGGCCGGGCGGCAATCTCACCGGCGTCAGTATCATGGCACCCGAACTGAATCCTAAGCGGCTCGACCTGCTTTCCGAGCTGGTTCCCCAGGCCGGAGTGATCGCTCTGCTAGTGAACCCGAACAATTCGACCGCCGCCCGCACCATCGCAGACCTTCAGGAAGCGGCGCGTGCGAAGGGCGTGCACCTCGCGATCCTGAGGGCCGGCTTTGAAGGCGATTTCGATGCCGCTTTCGCCGCTCTCATCCAACTGCACGCCAGCGCGGTCGTCGTCGGCAGCGACGCTTACTTTTTCAGCCGGCGCGAGCAGCTCGTGGCCTTGGCGGCACACCGTGCCATTCCGGCGATCTATGATGCACGTGAATTCGTCGCGGTCGGGGGCTTGGTCAGCTATGGATCGAGCTTCACCAGCTCGTGGCCTGAGGTCGGCGTTTACGCCGGAAAGATCCTGAAAGGGGCCAATCCCGCCGATCTGCCGGTCTAGCAGCCGACCAAATTCGAGCTTGTCATCAACCTGAAGACAGCCAAGGATCTCGGCCTGATCGTGCCGCCGGCGATCCTCGCCCGCGCCGACGAGGTCATCGAATGAGGCGCTTTGCGGTTCTCGTTGCTCTCGCACTCGGTACTGCGACGATTGCGTGGTGCGCCCCTGCCCCGGCACAGCAACGTGCGATGCCGCTCGTCGCGTTTCTCAGCCCGAGGACATTCGCGGGCAACATCGACGCATTCCGGCGCGGTCTCCACGAGCTGGGCTACGTCGAAGGGCAGAATATCACGTTGGAGGTGCGCTCGGCGGAGGGCGACAACCGGAGGCTCCCCGCGCTCGCAGCCGAGCTCGTCTCACTCAAACCGGATGTGATCGTCACGAACAGCGAGCCGGCGATACGCGCCGCGAGGGAAGTGGCCGGGACCATCCCAATCGTCATGTCGATCGTCGGCGATGCGGTGGCTCTCGGCTACGCGCAAAGCCTGGCCCACCCGGGCGGCAACCTGACCGGTCAGACCATCCTCGCCACCGACGTCATCGGCAAGCGTTTGCAGATGCTGCTCGAGATCGTGCCAGACCCCGGCTGCGTCGCGGTGCTGGGCCGGGCGGGCGTCAATTATGACAGGGCGTCATATGAACTCGATGCCGCCGCGAAAGCGCTTGGAGTGCCGCTGCTGCCGATTACCATCGCCGACGTGAACGACCTACCAACCCGCATTGCCGAGATAGCAAGGCACCAATGCCGGGCGCTAGTGGCGATGTCCGAGCCGCTATTCGTGCAGGAAAGTCGGCAGCTCATCGAACTGGCGGGCCAATACCGCATCGCCGCAAGCTACGACAATCGGCTGATCGTAGATGCTGGGGGGATTATGTCGTACGGCCCCGATACGGTCGACATG
>JBARIB010000836.1:0-1766 GCA_049799535.1 Allostellaceae bacterium
GGCTACATCTGGCATCGTGAGATCGGTCTAGGGTTCGATCCCGACAGGCGCATCCAGGAAACCATCCGTCTGATTTTCTCCCGATTCCGCGAGCTGGGCAGTGCGCGGCAGGTGCTGCTGTCGACGACCAAGGATCAGGTTCACTTCCCGCGCCCCTCCGACGGCAAGAAGCTGGTCGCTTTCGAGTGGACCCCAATCCGCTATCGAAACGTGATCTCCGTACTCAAGAACCCGTTCTATGCAGGTGCCTACGCCTACGGCAAAAGCGAACAGCGCACCGCGATTGTCGATGGACGTCTGCGCAAGACCTACGGCCACGGCAAACCGCTTGAGGCCTGCGAGGTTCTGCTGAAGGATCACCATGAAGGTTACATCGATTGGGGGGAGTTCGAACGCAACCAGAGACAGCTGGCCGCCAACGCTTACGGGAGGACCGGCGGCGTCAAGTCTGGCCGCGGCGGGCGGGCGCTGCTCGCTGGGGTCCTGACGTGCGGGCGCTGCGGGCGGCGCCTGTCGGTCGTTTACACGGGTCGGGGGCAGCTCCGGCCCGTGTATCGCTGCGATCGACCCAATCTGGCGCTGGGGCTACCGCGATGTCTGACCTTCGGCGGCCCCCGCGTCGACGCGGCGATCGCCCGGGAGGTTCTTCGTGCCGTAGAGCCAATGGCGATTGAGGCCGCATTGGAAGCCGAGCGGAGACAAATGGAAAACCAGAACGAACGGCAACGCATCGCGGAGCTGGAATTACAGCAGGCCCGTTACGACGCTTCCCTCGCAGAGCGGCGTTACGCTGCCTGCGATCCCGACAATCGTCTGATCGCGGCGCAGCTGGAGAAGAGCTGGGAAGCAGCGCTGCGGCGGGTGGCCGCATGCGAGGCACGCCTGGAAACGATGCGAATGCCGGACCCGACCGCTGTCACGCCGGACTTCGCCGGGCTCGCTGATGACCTCGAAGCCGCATGGAACGCGCCGAGCGTCAGTATGCGCGCTCGCCAGCGGCTCCTGCGTGCCCTCGTCGCCGACATCATCGCCGATGTCGATGAAGTGGCTCGCGAGGTCATCCTGACGATCCACTGGCGTGGCGGCCAGCAGTCTCAGTTGAGGGTTCGCAAGCCGAAGTCCGGCGAGCATGGCTGCCGCACCTCCGACGAAGCCCTCGCCGTCATGCGAAGCATGGCAACCCGCTGGTCGGACCAAGATATCGCCGCCTCCTTGAACCGGATGGGAATGCCCACGGGCCAGGGCAAAACCTGGACCGCGCACCGCGTCAGTTCAGTGCGGCGGGTGAATGGCATTCACGGCTACCGCTCGGCCGAGAAGACCGGCGAATGGCTGACGATGTCCGAGGCCGCCGGCAAGCTCCGCGTTACCAATCACAGGATACGCCGCTTGATCAAGGATCGCGTCCTCGCCGCCGAGCAGGTGGTGCCCGGAGCCCCGTACCAGATCCGCGCCAGCGACCTGGATAGCGAGCGGGTTACCGCCGCGCTCTGGCGAAAAGGTCGCCCGTATCCCACCGATCTCGAAAATCAAATTCCAATGTTTCCAGAGGCTTGAAGAAGAGGGGCATAATGGACGCCGTGTCGCGACACAGCGCAAAGCGCGCTCGGCAGGATTGTTGTCGGGCGCCAGGGGACCTTCGTCGAAGCAGCGCACCAGTGCGGGCCAGCGCGCCCGCATGTAGCGGAAGGCCTGGGCAAGCTCGGATTTGCGCGAGAGTTGGTGCACGGTCCGCTCGGCCCAAGCGGCCAAGGCCTCGGCAATCG
>JBARIB010000837.1:0-3158 GCA_049799535.1 Allostellaceae bacterium
GGTCAATATGTCGGCGGCGATTTCGGCTGGTTCAGTCCCTTTGCTATACTGTGCGGTATCGGCCTGTGCCTTGGCTATTCCCTGCTCGGGGCTTGCTGGCTGGTCCGGAAATGCGAAGGCGATGTCCGGGAGGCAGCCTATCGATTGATTCCGTATCTCGCGATTTCACTGCTCGCTTTTCTAGTCGTCGTCTTCGGTTACGCCCTGGCCGAAAATCTTCGGGTCGTGCATAGATGGCTCGAGCGGCCCTATCTGTTCGCTTTCCCGGCGATCGGGGTCATCGCGGCGCTGGTGGCGGCGGAGAGCGTTCGAAGTCGCCGGGATGGTGTGCCGTTCCACATGGTAGCCCTCATTTTCGCGGCCGCGTTCGGCACATTGGCAATCTCGTTCTGGCCTTACATGATCCCCTTCTCGATCACGATCGCGGAAGCTGCCGCACCCCATTCCAGTCTCGCCTTCATGTTCTGGGGCGAAGGTCTCTTCGTCTTCCCGCTGATGCTGCTCTACACCGTGATCAGCTACACCGTCTTCAGAGGCAAGATTAGACCAACGTCGGGGCATTACTAACGACAGAGGAGGGAGCGATGGAGGATCGCTATATTGGCCGTCCGCTCACCAGGCGGTTCTTACTTGGCCAGGCCGGCACGGCGGGCCTGGTACTCGCAACCGCGCCGGCCTGGGCACAAGCGACGGTTGATCTTGGTTTGCCCGGTGGGCCCAGTGCGCGGCCGATCACAACGGCCTTTCCACAAAAGACGGCGATGATTCTGCAGCGGTCGCGTCCGCCGTTGCTGGAAACACCCTTCGAGGTTTTCGACAAGGGCGTCCTCACGGCGAACAACGAGTTCTATGTGCGCTGGCACTGGGCGGTCATTCCAACCGATGTCGATGTCGACAAATTCCGTCTGGCGGTGCGCGGTCATGTTAACCAGGCTCTATCTTTGTCGCTGCCGCAAATCATGTCCCTGCCGCGGGTGGAGATGGCGGCTGTCAATCAGTGTTCGGGCAATTCGCGCGGCTTCTTCGAACCCCGTGTCGCCGGCGGCGAATGGGCGAACGGCGCCATGGGTAACGCTCGCTGGATCGGCGTCCGGCTCAAGGATGTGCTGGACCGAGCCGGCGTGAAGTCGGGCGCCGTACAGGTGCGGTTCAATGGTATGGACGAGCCGGTCGTATCAGACGGACCGGATTTCATGAAGTCGCTGGACATCGATCACGCCCGCGACGGCGAGGTGATGATCGCGTATGGGATGAACGGGGAGCAGTTGCCGCTATTGAACGGCTTTCCATTGCGATTGGTCGTGCCGGGCTGGTATGCGACTTACTGGGTCAAGATGCTCAACGACATCGAGGTGCTGGATCGACCCGACGATAATTTTTGGACGAAAACCGCGTACACCATTCCGGATACGCCTCATGCCGACATGAAGCCGGGCGCGACCGGCGTCAAGATGGTCCCGATCAACCGAATGGTTCCCCGTTCCTTCATCACCAACATCAAGTCGGGCGAGACTGTGCAGGCTGCGCCGACGCTCGTGCGGGGCATTGCCTTCGGCGGTGACACCGGCGTTGGGCGGGTGGATCTATCGAGCGATGGCGGCAAGACCTGGCAGGCCGCCCAGCTCGGCAAGGATGAGGGAAAATACAGCTTTCGGCAGTGGGAAGCTCGGTTCACGTTACCTGCAAAGGGCAACTATACACTTATGGTTCGCTGCACCAACAGCGATGGCGTGGCGCAACCCGCCCAATCCAATTGGAACCCGTCTGGGTTCATGCGCAACGTCATAGAAGCGACCCCTGTTGTCGCGGCCTGAGGAAGACCAGCCCATGTCCCGCAAGATGCTGCCACTCGGGCTCCTGATGGTTGCCGTACTCGCACCGTTATCCGGTCGAACGCAACCGCTCACCACCTTGAAGTCGGTGACGGTGGATCTTCCGGACAGCGGGAGGATGTTTCCCGGCCCAGGATCCGATGCAATCAACAACAACTGCCTAGCCTGCCACTCTGCAGGCATGGTGTTGAACCAGCCTGCGCTGCCGAAATCGGCATGGCAGGCGGAGGTCACCAAGATGATCAACATCTATAAGGCTCCCGTGTCGGAGGAAGACGTGGCTGCCATCGTCGATTATCTGTCACGCATGAAAGCTGCCGAGTAGGGCCCGTCTTCTGGCTGATACTGCGCTGCACCGCGATCAGCCACACCGTCTTCAAGGTCAGTGGGGCCTCGCACCATTAGAAGGAAGGACGAATGCGTATCGGGCTGTTCATCCCCTGTTTCATCGATGCCTTCTTCCCGGAAGTTGGCATCGCGACACTGGAGCTGTTGGAGCGCTTCGGCCACGAGGTCGTGTATCCTCGCGACCAGACCTGTTGCGGGCAGCCGATGGCCGATAACGGCTTCAACGCCGAGTCTGCCGACACCGAGGCATTGTTCGTGCGCAACTTCAGCGGTTTCGACTACATCGTCGCACCCGAGGGCAGCTGCGTCCACCATGTGCGCGACAATTTCGATGCGGTCGAGCAGAGCGCCGAGGTGAAGGAGGTGCGGGCGCGCACGTTCGAGCTGGTCGAGTTCCTGCACGACATCCAGAAGGCGGACGCCTTTCCCTGGGCGAAGTTCCCGCACCGCGTCGGGCTCCACAACAAATGCGTGACACTGCGCCGGCTCAAGCATGCGACCCCCTCCGAACTGCACGAGCCGTTTTTCTCGAAGCCAATGGATCTGCTCTCGAAGGTCGACGGGATCGAGTTCGTCGCCCCCGCGCGGCCGGACGAATGCTGCGGCTTCGGCGGCACTTTTTCGGTCTTCGAGGAAGCCGTCTCCGCGAAGATGGGCTACGATAAGGTCACCGATCACGCCCGCGCCGGCGCTGAATACATCGTCTCGGCCGACAGCTCGTGCCTGATGCATCAGCAGGGCTGCGCCGAGCGCATCGGCATGCCGATCAAGTTCATCCATATCGCCCAGATCCTGAACGGAGCGAGCGCATGACGAGCGCGCCTGCCATGCTGCACCCCGAACTGCTGGATCCCGATATGCCAGGCATCACCCGTCACGGCCGCCGCCTCGATCACGCCGAGGGCGCCTCGAAGCCATTGCGCTCGCGACCGGAGCCGCAGCCGCGCGGCGCTAAGGTTCACGGCAATCGCCCGATCG
>JBARIB010000838.1:0-7766 GCA_049799535.1 Allostellaceae bacterium
GGCTTATGCCGTCGGTCACATCTCCGGCGGGCACTTCAACCCGGCGGTCACGATCGGCTTGTGGAGCGCCGGGCGTTGCCCCAGCAGGCACGTCCTCCCCTACATCATCGCCCAAGTCATCGGTGCGATCGTAGCCGCCGTAGTTTTGTGGCTGATCGCATCGGGCAAGCCCGGCTGGGTCGCCGGCGGATTTGCCGCCAACGGGTACGGCGAGCTGAGCCCCGGCAAATACGGGCTAGGCAGCTGCTTCTTGATCGAAGTGGTGATGACGTTTTTCTTCCTCTTCGTCATCATCGGCACGACGTCGAAGGGAGCGGCCGCCGGTTTCGCCGGGATTCCGATCGGCCTCGCCCTGACCTTGATCCATCTTGTCACGATCCCGGTCACCAACACCTCGGTCAACCCGGCGCGCAGTACCGGGCCCGCTCTGTTTGCCGGTGGCCAATATATCGCTCAACTGTGGCTTTTCTGGCTTGCGCCGATAATCGGCGCCGTGATTGCCGGGCTGCTGACCCGGTGGATGTATGAAACGGAAGCCATCGTCGAGACCGTCGTGGTCGAGGAGCGGCGCGTAACGCCCTAATCCGGCCAGCGCCGGTGCAGCCAGAGCCAAAGTTCGGGGCGGTCGCGGATCCACGCCTCCAGTGTCTGATTGACCTGGGCCATTAGAGCTGTGGCGTCGGCGTGCCGCTCGCCGCTCCGCGACAAAACCAGCGGCGGGAAGACCGTGACCCGGAAGCGCGCGCCGGCGAGCCGCTCGACGCGGAGCGGAAATACGTCGCAGTCGAAGCGCAGGGCCAGGAACGCAAGGGCGGAGGTAGTCATCGCTGGGCGGCCGAAAAACGGCACGGGGATTCCGTCATTCATCTTCTGGTCGGCGAGCAGGCCCAGATGCACGCCTCGATGGAGCGCTGCAATCGCGCGCCGCGCGGCGACCGCTCCCTTCGGAATGAACTCGTCGTGGTCGCCCCGCAATCGCGCGATCAAGCGGTCGACTAAGGGGTTGTTGAGAGCGCGGTAGATCTGAGCCACCGCGATCCCGTACTGGATGCCGGCAAGCGAGCCGATCTCCCAATTCGCAATATGGCCGGAAAAAACAATCATCCGCCGCCCGGCCGCAACCGCCCGGTCGATATGCTCGAAGCCGTGCGTCTCGACGCGCCCGCACGGCTCGAAGACACGAATTTTTTGGAGGTGTGGGTATTCGGCCGCTACGCGGCCGAGGTTGTCCCACATACCGGTGATGATGCGCGCAATTTCGGTCTCGGAAAGTTCGGGAAGGGCGCGGCGAAGATTGTGTCGGGCGCGCTTGGAGATGGCCAGAAATGGCCCGATGTTGCGCGCCAGCGCGCCGCCGAGGGCTGAGGCCCAATCGAGCGGGAAGAGGCCAAAGACGGCGAAAAAAAGTGCCGCTCCCCAGGCCTCCAGGCGATGGGTGAACCGAGGTGCCTTAGCGCAGAGCTTCGATTGGGTCGCGTCCATGGCCTTGGGCCGATAGCACGACAGGCTTGATAAGACCAGCGAGTGCGACAGGATCAGACCAGCGGATTTCGACTTCAAGGATCTCGATACCGGCCCGGCTTGCCGCTGGTACGCGGACGAAGTCCTTAGCCGTCGTGACCAGGTAGGCTTGCGCGCGCTGCGCGTCGCGGCGCATGTCTTCAACTTCCTCGACCTGAAAAGGGTGGTGGTCCGGAAACTTCCGTGTCGCGACTAGAACCGCACCCACCGCCCGAAGCGTCTCGAAGAATTTTTCCGGACGGCCAATCCCCGCAAAGGCCAGTACGCGAGATCCGGCCATTCGCTCTCCGGCGATCGGATCCAGTGTCGCTGTTAGCACGGGGATGTCGGCGATCCGAAGCCGTGGCGTTGCCGACTCGCCGCCGATGAGGACCACCGCATCGGCGCGAGCAAGGCCGCGAGACAGGCTTTCGCGTAACGGGCCTGCCGGGATCACCCGCCCATTACCAAAGCCATAGGCGGCGTCGACGACGACGAGCGACAAGGTCTTGGCAACGGTGGGATTCTGAAATCCATCGTCGAGCAGGACCGTCTGCGCCCCCGCTGCGATGGCGGCGCGGACCCCGGCGCTTCGTTCGCGGGCAATCCAGCAGGGGGCGCGGCATGCCAATAGCAGCGCTTCGTCGCCGACATCTGTCGCCACGTGGAGTAAAGGATCGACCCTCACGGGTCCGCTGAGCCGACCGCCATAACCCCGCGTCACAACATGCACCGCGGCGCCGTGCTGGTTGAGATGCGCGGCCAATGCCAACGCGACCGGGGTCTTGCCGGCGCCGCCCACAACCAGATTGCCGACGCAGAGGACGGGCGCTGGTGCCTTGTATGGCTGGGAAAGGGCCTCACGGCATCGGCCAGCTGCATCCCAGCCCATTGCGATCGGGGAAAGCAGGTGGGCAAGGAATCCCGGGGGCTCTGCCCAGAAGTGGGGAGTGACGCGCATTACGCTCGCAGTGAATGGGCCGGTGTGATTGCATTGCGCGCCGGCGCGAGGCGGTCCAGCCAGGGCGCCAGCTGCTTGAGCACGGCGTCTAGAGTGCCGAGACCGGCTGCTGCCGCACAAGCGGCGGCTGCCGCCCGCTCGGCGCGCAGCCGACGATCGACGAGAAGCTCAGATACCGCCAACGCTAAAGTTTCACTGTCGGTGACGATCTCCGCCGCGCCTACCATGGCCAACGCAGCTGCCATGCTGGCGCAATTGCTCATATCCGGACCGTGCAATACGGCACAGTCGAGCCGCGCCGCCTCGAACGGATTGTGACCGCCTTTGGAGACCAGGGATCCTCCAATGAACGCGATCCCGGTGAGCCGATAAAATAGCCCAAGCTCGCCCATCGTGTCAGCGAGATAGATATCAGTCTGGCCTGTGAGTGTCTCGCCGCGCGCGCGTTGGGCAACCCGCAACCCTTGCTGCCTCAGTGATGCGGCGATCACCTCGGCGCGAACCGGGTGACGGGGAACAATGATTGTCAAGAGACTCGGGTGGGTCGAGGCCAGCTCAGAATGTACGCGGGCGGCGACTTCGTCCTCGCCGGGATGGGTGCTGGCGGCGAGCCAAACCGGGCGCGAGCCGATATAAGCGCGCAATCGCAATAGCTCGGATTGGTCGAATGGCAGTGCCGCAGCCGCAGCCTTGAGATCGCCCACCGCGATGGTTTCGCCTGCACCGAGCGTGCGGAAACGCTCGGCTTGGATCTGGTCTTGCGCGAGGCACAGGTCGAACGCCCTCAGGAGCGGCACAATTAGTCCCGGCCACCGTCGCCAGCGCCTGTATGAACGAGCCGACAGGCGGCCGTTGACAAGAACCATTGGGATGCCCCGGCGATGGGTTTCCCGAACCAGATTGGGCCACAGTTCCGACTCGACCCAGAGCGCGAGATCGGGGCGCCAATAATCGAGAAAGCGGGCGATCCACTGCGGCACATCCGCAGGCACATATTGGTGTTGCGCGCGCGCTGGCAGTCCGGTTTCCAGCAGTCGCGCCGAGGTGATCGTCCCGGTCGTGACCAGAACTTCGAGCCCGGGACGAGATGCCAGCATGCGATCAATGAGCGCCAGCATTGTCGTTGCTTCACCGACGCTGGCAGCATGAATCCAGACGAGCGGGCTCCTCGGACGTCGCCTACCGGGCAGACCCCGACGCTCGGGGAGCCGTATCGGGTCTTCTTTCCCGCGCTTACGTCGTTGCGCCAAATAAAGGATCGCGAGTGGTATCGATATCCTCGTCACCGCACTATAGAGGGCAACCAGCATTAGCCGCGTGCAACCCGGCGCGCCTGACCGCATGCGTCTGGCGTTGGCAATGCCGACGTAGTCTCATGTCCGACGCGGCGATCCGCCTCGCCCACCATCTCGACCATTCGGGTCTCGACGAGCCGCCGGGCACTTTCGAGCCCGCTGTCGTCCAGTTCCCAGGGTATCGCGATCGGCTCACCCCAGAAATAAACGCCGCGGCCGAATGGCCATGGAAGATGAAATCGGTCCCATGTCGCGAGCATACGGCGGCGGCTCGTCGCATAGGTGATGGGCAGGATTGGCACCTGGGCCAGCCGGGCAAGATTGACAATCCCGATGCTCGCCGTCATTGCCGGGCCCCGCGGTCCGTCCGGAGTAATTCCGACGCAATCCCCCTCTTTCAGTCTCTTCAGCATCGTGCGCAACGCAGCCGACCCGCCGCGGCGTGTCGAGCCGGCAACCGACTCCACACCAAAATAGGTCACGGCATCGGCGATGATTTGCCCGTCCGGGTGCCCAGAAATCAGCATGTGCATCGGCGCCAGCCGTTGCCAGGCCATCGGGATCATTAACAGGCGCCCATGCCAGAAGGCGAGGATGAACGGCTTGCCGTCGGCGCGCAGTCGGCGTGGCCATTCTGCGCCTTCGACGCTCCAGCTTATGGTCACAAAGACGAAGCGAATATACCAATGTATGCACCAGCACGCGGCCCCGCGCAGCCGCGCATTACGCAAAAGGCGCCGCCAAGCACTCGCTCCGAACACTCTCAGCATGTTGCTCTAGATGGCAGCGACGCCCACAAGAGCCGGCGGCGCTCCGTGAGCCTCGGCAAACTGCATTGCGTAGAGCCGCGCGTAAAGGCCATTGCGTGCCAGCAACTCAGCATGATCGCCGGTCTCGACGATGCGACCGTGATCCACAACATAGATCAGGTCGGAATTCTGGATCGTCGAAAGCCGGTGCGCGATGACTAAAGTCGTTCGTCCGCGGATCAGCATCTGCAAGGCGGTTTGAACCTGCCGCTCTGATTCACTGTCGAGGGCCGAGGTGGCCTCGTCCAGCAGAAGGATCGGGGCGTTCTTCAGCATTGCGCGTGCAATCGCGATCCGCTGGCGCTGACCGCCGGACAGCCGGACGCCATGCTCGCCGACGATAGTGTCGTACCCCGCCGGTAAACCCCGTATGAAACCGTCAGCTGCCGCGGCCCGAGCTGCTTCTTCGATCTCTGCCATCGATGCACCGAACCGGCCGTATGCGATATTGGCGCGTACCGTGTCGTCGAACAGGCTGATCTCCTGTGCGACGAACGCAATGGCGCCGCGCAACGAAGTGATGCTAACCGAACGGACATCCTGCCGATCGATCTTGATGCTTCCTGAACCGACGTCAAAAAAACGCGGGATAAGGTTCAAAATCGTTGATTTACCTGCTCCCGATGGACCCACCAAAGCGACCGTGCGGCCGGCTGGGACCGTCAGCGAGATTTTGTCCAGCGCAACGCTTCCGGCAGCGTAGCCGAATCGGACATTGTCAAAGCAGATTTCGCCGCCTGCGATGCGCAACGGCCCCGCACTAGGCTGGTCGCGGATCGTGGGCTCGACGTCGAGCACCTCGAAGATCCTCTGGGCTGCGGCGAGGCCCTCCTGCAGCGAAGCGTTGAGGTTGGCAAGGCTCTTCAGCGGCTGATAAGCGAGCAATAGCGCGGTGATGAACGAGAACAGAGCCCCAGGAGTACGCGCTCCACTGATGACTTGGTGGCCCCCATAAAGAATGACAATGGCGATCGCCGTACCGCCCAATGTCTCCATCATCGGTGAGGCCCGCGACCGAGCGCGCGTGGCGCGATCGATCAGTGTGAAGAGCTGTTCGATGAGCCTGGCGGCGCGGCGCTCCTCATATTGCTCCATCCCATAAGCCTTGACGTGCCGGGCGCCTTGAAAGGTCTGGCTCAGCAAGGTGGTGAATTGTCCGATCTCCGCCTGAGTATTGGCGCTGATCCGGCGGATGCGCCGCCCGATACCGACGATTGGGCGAATAGCCAACGGGAACACAAAGAATGAGACGAGCGCGAGCAGCCAGTCCTGATAAAACATCACTGCAACGAGGAATACGACGCTGACCGCGTCCTTGCCGATCCCGCCGAGGACACTCGCCGCGGCACCGCGCAAGAGCGCGGCATCGTTCGTGAAGCGCGAGATCAAGGCCCCTGTCGGATTGGCCTGAAAATAGGCAAGGTCGGCGCGCATCAGCCGGGCAAAGAGCGCGATTTGCACATCGGCGATGACCCGCTGGCCGACCCGCGTCATTATTACTGCCTCGCCATAATCGGCGAGCCCCTTGACGAGCGCGAGCGCGAGCGCGCCTCCGGCGATCAGCAACAGCAACGAGCCCTCGCGCGCTACGAAGATGCGGTCGAGCACTGGCTCCATCAGCCACGCCCGCCCTGCGGTGCTGGCGGCGGCCAGTCCCATCAGCAGAAAGGCGAGCGCGACTCGCCTCGCATGGGGGCGCATGAATTCGCTTGCCAGGCGTCTGATGAGCGCCGCCGAACGTCCGCCTCTTCCCAGGATTGCCGGGTCTATACGCATGGAATCCCCGAGGCACTGTTAGAGGCCCATCGGCCGCCTGGCAAGCGTGACGCGCGAGGGTCGGGCTTGCACTGCAATATGTTTGATACACGGGCGCTCGGCGTCTCGGCCTTCGGGCGGGACCACCGTAAGCAGCGCACGCACAGGAGGAATTGCGTCAGCATCCGTATCAAATCGGGAACTGTCGCGGGTGAGCGCGTTGATCCAACAGGCGCGTCTTCGGTAGTTTTTGCATTTTGCGTTACGCAACTTTCCTTTCAGTCGCAAGGGATAGTTTCATAAATGAGACACGCGTTTTTCACCTACAGCAATATTGGCAAAAATTAGGAAATGGATTAGTTGTTGGAATAAGCTTGTTTGTAAGGCAACCATGAGCTGTGGCAACATGAAATAAAGTCAGAATATTTTAATTATGAATTTCATCAAAGCAGCTACGTTGCGCATGATCCTCGTTGCAGCTGGCGCGATGGGATCAAATCCGCGGCAGAACCTTGGCTCTACGACTAGCGCGACTCCGCGCCAGATAGCGACGAGTCGGGGCATCCCCTACTATTCCGCGCGAACACCCGGCCCGACGATCGGCCCCAGCACCTGGATCCAATCGAATCCCACGACGATACCGAATTCCGTTTTCCAGTCTCCCTAGTTACTCGACAAAGGGTTTCGGCCCGGCGCCAAACTAAGTCCGCAGGCTGCCCTTGTAGCGGAAGGGCGCGCGTTCGCTCGCGCTCCTCTCGCCGAGGCACTAGTGTTAACGAAACGACGCGCAGAGTGACGGCCGGGTACGCCGAGTTAGTCGGGCGGCGTCGTTGCAGCCTGCGATTCCGCTTTTCGCTGTCGCAGCAAGAATTCGCGGCCGGCTTTGACCATGGGCACGCCGTCATAGGCGATGATGTCGGCCGTAGCGTAGGTCTCGCTCCAAAGCTCGGGGAGGTAGGAGCCGGTGCCGATCACGTCAATCGGAGCGTTGGCAGCCGCCATCATGCGGCACTTGGCCGGCCCGAAGCCCGAGCTCGCGACGATTTTGACAGAGGGAAAACCAGCCTCGTCCAAGGTGCGGCGCAACAGCCAGAGTGCGGCGGCTGACACTCCGGTGCCGACCAAGTGACGCAATTCCTCCTCGGTACGGTACCCGCGGACCGCGTGCGGCGCGTGATGTTCGAGCACCTCATAAGAGCGAGCTGGGTCGAGTCCTTCGCAATAGCGGCTCCCCGGAGTGTCAATGCGGACCGCGAGTCGGCCCGCCAGTTCGGGAAACCGACCCGCGACGGCGACGGCGTCGGACAATTCCCGGCCGAAATAATCGACCAGCACGGTTATCGGCTCGTTCGCAAAAACCTCGCGGAACATCTCGGCCGCGCGGACCGTCGAGCCAGCATAGCCGATCAGTGCGTGCGGCATCGTGCCGAGGCCGCTCTGCTGCCC
>JBARIB010000839.1:0-2498 GCA_049799535.1 Allostellaceae bacterium
GCGCTGCGGCGGCGCTACCGGCGTCGGCGCTTGCTGGCCGAGGCGGGCTCGATCGCAGTCGGGATCGTGCTGTTGATCTGGTGGCTCCTGCCGCTCTACGTCATCATGCGCATCGCCCTCGACCCCAAAGGCGATACCGAGTTCGCCCGCGAAATCTGGCCTCACCCGCCAACACTCGAACCGTTCAAGGCAGTGCTGTTTGAAGGATATTGGTACCTCGAGGATTTCTGGCATCAGCTCGGGAATAGTTTCTACATCGGCTTGGCGACGATGTTCTTGACCGTCCTGATCAGCTCGTTCGCCAGCTTCGCCCTGGGCCGAATGCGGCTGAGCAGGAGTTGGGCCGTCAGCGGCACGGCGCTGTTCATCTACACGATCCCGGCATACTTCCTGGTGATCCCGTATTATCGGCTGATGCACAGCTACGGGCTGATGGACAGCCTGTGGTCGGTCATCGCCGCCAATGTCACCTTTGCCATTCCCTACGGGCTGCTGATCCTGCAGTGGTACGGGCGGCTGATCCCGATCGAGCTCGACGATGCCGCGCGGGTCGACGGCGCCACTCCGGTTCAAGTCTATCTGAAGATCTACCTGCCATTGATGGCGCCGGCGCTGGCGGCGGTCGGCACCTATGCGCTGCTGGTGGCGTGGAACGAGTATCTCTACCAGTTTCTGCTGCTTTCCTCGCGCAATAACAAGACCGTGGCGATAACCATCGCCGAGTTCTTCGAGAACGACGATTCGCCGTGGAATTATCTGATGGCGGCCGCGGTCGTCTACTGCCTGCCGCCGATCGCGATCTTCTACATGATGCGCCGCTACATCGCGGCCGGCCTGACCATGGGTGGCGTCAAGGGCTAGGCCTGCTTGGCTGATCGAACTGACCCACCCTGGCGATCACCGGTCACATCATCCGGGCTGCATACCCTTGGCCTTGTAGACCTCCGCGGCCTTGGGCGCGGTGAGGAAGTCGATCAGCTCCTTGTCGGCGTGGGGCTGTTGCGTCCAATTTGTCGTACTGGCATCGTAGCTGTGATCGGGCCCCTGTTTGGCAATCTCTTTTGTCGAGCCGCCGGCGACCTTGGCCGCTCCATCGAGCTTCTTGGTGATCGCAGCGTCCACGATCACGATATCGTATTCTTCCTCGCTATCGATTTTCTTCTCTACGGCGGCGGCGGTCGCGTAGTCGATGTTGAGCTTGTGCTTCGAGGCGGCCTCGAACTCTTTGGCGAGCTCCTGCAGCGCCGGTCGCATCGCTTCCACGCTCAGCACCTTGAGTTCAACCGCACCTGCGTCGGCGGCTACAGCGACTGCCGCCAGGAAGACAACGCCGGCCGTCAATCCTCTCATGCTCATCACCACAGTCCCTTCCCTGCAAATCCGTAGTGCCGGTGATCAGAAATGGTTCCCGCGCCATACGCCTGAGCTCAATAGAGATCAAACTTATGAGCTCGGTCTTTTTTAACTGGGATGCACGCCTAATCGCCGCGGCACCACCACAGACTAGACCCGCCTTCCCTACAGAAGGAGCGCTCGCCGCTCGCTAGCTACTCCTACGGCCGCGTTCCGCGTTCCGGCGATCACCAGTCAGCCTTTGACGCCGCCCATGGTCAGGCCCGCCGTCATGCGGCCGCGAACGATATAGTAGACCGCCACCGGCAGCACCGCATAGACGACCGCCGTCGCCATCATGTAGTTCCACGGCGCCTCGTCGCTGTTGAGGAATGCAGCCAATGCCACCGGCACCGTCATGCTCCGCTTATCCGACAGCATCAAGAACTGGTACAGGTATTCGTTCCAGGCGAGCAGCAGCGCATAGGTGCCGATCGCCACCAATGCCGGCGCCATCAGCGGCAGGTAGATCTTATAATATATCTGGAAGGGCGAGGCACCATCGATACGGGCCGACTCGTCCAGCTCGATCGGGATGCTGCGGCCGTACTGCTGGAAGATGAAGATCGCATAGGGCGTGGTGAAGGCGACAAGCGCTGCGATCACGGCCCACAGATTATTCATCATCCCGTATTGCGCCATCAGGCGATAGAAGGGGATCGCCAGAAACGAGGCCGGGATTACATAGGTCAACAGCGCGCAATTGGTGACGAGCCAGCCGTGCCGGACCCGCAGCCGTCCGACCGAAAAGGCCGCCAAAGACCCGATCGACAACGTCAGCAGCACCACCATCCCGGCGAGAAACACGCTTCTGCCGAATTGCTCCCAGAAATACTCGAGATACCAGTAGCCCTGGGTGATCACGATCCAGAAGCTATAGAGCGAGGGATGCGGCGGGAACACATGGGTCGTCAACACATCGCTGTGCGAGTCGAGCGCAACCATGATCATGTTGTAGATCGGCAAGAGCGACCATATCACCAGCACGACGCTGAGGATTGCCGCGCCGATATTGGTTAAATAACGCCGCCGCCGCACCACGCGAACCGAGCGCAGCGCGCCGGCATCCGTACGGGCTCTCGTCCTGCCCTCGACAGCAATGACGG
>JBARIB010000840.1:0-2817 GCA_049799535.1 Allostellaceae bacterium
GTATCGCGCAGACCGGCGAGGCTGCGCTCGCAAAACACCACGACATGGCCTGCCGCAGCCAACACGACTCGCTGCGTAGAATTCGCATTCCGCGGCAGATCGATCACCACCCGAGCGAATTTGCGCCGCAGTTCGTGGATCAGCATATCGACCGCACCGGCATCGACGGCCAGATGCTGTGCAGCAGAAGCTTCAGCTGCGAGGACCCGCAGATTATCGGTCGCCTTTATCATCGCCCGCTCGATGAAAAGACTGTCAATGCGCGAGGGCTGCTCCAAGGCCTCGCACAGCCCGCTACCCGGATCGAGATCGAGCTTCAGGGCCACCGTGCCGAAATGCAAGTCGAGATCGACGAGCGCGGTCCGCTCACGTTGCTCGGCGGCGAGTAGCCAGGCACAGGAGACGGCGGAAGTTGTGGCCCCAACGCCGCCGCGGCTCCCTATGAACACGATCACCTGCCCTAGCCCGTCGGCAGTGCCCCCGACGGGGGCGGCTTTTTTCTCCAGTACCGCAGCAAGCGCGTCGCGGGTCGATGGTTTTACCAAGTAATCGCTGGCGCCTGCCGAGAGCAGATCACGGAACAGAGCGACGTCATTCACTGTGCCGAGGACGATGAGTTTGAGATCGGCGCCGCCGACCGCGCGCGCCGCACTGACCTCGGCTATCGGAGCAGTTGATTCGCCGAGATCCACAAGCAGGATACGGGGCGCCAAACCCGCGCGAATGCGTTTCAATGCGGCGTCGAGTGTATCCGCGACTGCGAGCTCATCATCCAATTGCAATTCGCGGATGACAGCTTGGATGCGATCGATCGTCGACTGTTCTTGGAGGACCGCGAGGATCCCTTCGCGTTCGGGCTTGGTCGCGGCAGACGCGCGCGAAGATTTCATTATTGGGCTCCGGCTCCTGCTCCGGACGCTCCGCCCCCAGCGCCCGTGTCTCCGCCGCCGGTCGGCGCAGCAAATGGCGTTGCCGTCTGCGATGGCGGCGGTTTCACCCGATCGTTTAGATAGCGGGAAACGGCCGCGACGGCGGGCATTCCATCGGCCGGAGTGAGCGAGCGTCCACTGACCAGATCGGCCGGGCTCGCGACCATCAGGCCAAGATTGACGGCGTCGGCGCACCCCCAATTGCTCCGCGATGCGTTGGTGTATTCGGCACCGGGCGGCGAGCTCCAATTGGGGCAGGGCGGCAAGGTCACTGTATAGCGGCCGATCCCGAGGACAGCGTGATTGGCAGGAACGGCCTCGAGCGATGATGGCTCGCCGACGATCCCGTAAGCCAGCAGCTCTCTGGAAATCACTGCAGCGCGCTGTTCGGCAAGACTCGGCGAGCCGGCAGCGGAGATCGCCACACGGTCTGCGGGCTGAATGCGTCCAGCGGCTACCAGCTGCTGGATTGCGTCCGGCTGCGCCAGGCGCGCTGATCCAGAAATGAAAGCAATATCCAGTCTGGTTTCGGCCCCATCGACCCGCAAATTGTTTGGCGCTTCGCTCTTTGTGTAGTCGGTAACGCAGCCGCCCAGTGTCCATGCCAGTGGCAAGACAAACAGCAGGGATGTGATTTTCTTCATCGGGCTCCTCCTCAATCCAGCCGGAAACCGCCGGGTCCGATCAGACCTCCGCCGCCGGCATTGAGCGGTCCTCGCGACGGTGCAGGTAGCCCTTGGCGATAGGTGTCAGCGAAGAAGACCTGCGAGGGGTCGCTCGGCAGTATCAGCCCGTCCGTCGGTGCGGCAAGACGCGTTGGTGACGGATTGACGAGATAGGGGGTCACGATGATGACGAGTTCGGTCTCGTTCCGCTGGAATCGATTGGAACGGAATGCCGCGCCAATGATCGGGATGTCTCCGAGAAACGGCACCTTCGAGAGTTCCTGATTCGACATGTGCTGCAGGAGGCCAGCGAGCGCAAAGGTTTCGCCGCTGCCGAGCTCGACTGAGGATTCCGCGCGGCGGACGGTCAAACCGGGAACAACCACCCCTTCTATGGAGGTGCCGTGAGCGTAATCGAGCTGACTTACTTCGGGTCTGACGCGCAGGTTGAGATGATGGGCGTCGATAATCGTTGGGGTAAAAGCGAGCTGGACGCCAAATTGCTTAAATTCGATCGTGATCGTTGAGGAACCTCCCGCCCCGCTTTGCGGGACCGGATACGGGAACTCGCCGCCAACCAAAAAGCTGGCTGTCTGGCCGTTCATCGCCGTCAGATTAGGCTCGGCCAAAACTTTAATGAGCCCCTCCGTCGCGAGGGCATCTATCGTGGCGCTGACCGCCTCTCCCATAAGACTTCCGATTCGAATCGTATTCGTAAGCTCGCCGGCAACGGACGTCAGATTGTTGGTATGGAACTCCAGTGTCGAGCCAACCTTGCTCCAATTGACTCCCAGATCATTCAGGACACTGAGGCCCACCTCGGCGATGCGTACGCGCAGCTCGACCTGGTTCGGCGTGGCGACCGTCATCCGGTTGATGACCTGCGACTCCTTAGCCTCCTTCGCCACCGAGTCGGCGAGAGCCTTTACCCTCTCGGCCTTGCCGGCATCCGATGCGACCCCGCTCAGCACCAGGTTGCCGTCGATCGAATCGGCGGAGATGCGCTCGCCCGGCGCCAGCTGCCGCAATGTCGAGCGCAGCCGCGAGAGATTGTGCTCGACGCGGACGGGCGAGTTCAATAGCACGGTGTCGCCGGCGTCCACCGCGTAAATCACCGTTTCGCCCGGTGATTTCGCAGTGATGTAGATCAATGACGGCGACTTGACCTGCACATCGGCGATGTCGGGGTTGGCGACGAACACGGTGGCAGCGGGCGCCTTCAA
>JBARIB010000841.1:0-5249 GCA_049799535.1 Allostellaceae bacterium
GGCCAGCTCGAGAATTCCTTGATCCCCTGGCGAATGCCCGGGTCGGCAAGGACGTCGATGCCTTTGAACTTGACCCCGAGATGGCTCAGGATCTGCACGACCGCCGCCGAAAACCCGCATTGCGGAAAGACCGGCGATCCCTTCATGAACAGCACGACCGGATTGTCGGCGATGTCCTGGCGGATGCGTTCGTTGACCGTATTGTCCATGTCCTGATCCTCGACTTCGGGAGAGTTGCGGTCTGGGAAAGCTGGCTCAATCCTCGGGTGCGCCGGTTTGCAGCGCGAGTGCATGTAGCTCATTGCCCATGCGGCCGCGCAGCGCCTGATAGACCATCTGATGCTGCTGCACGCGGGTCTTGCCGCGGAACGCGCCGGAGACGACATGCGCTGCATAATGATCGCCGTCACCGCGCAAATCTTCGATCGAGACCCGCGCGTCCGGTAGGCTCTCCTTGATGAGCCTCTCGATCATCGCCGCATCCATCGCCATCCCCCGACCTCCCGCGCTCACGCCTGCTCCATATAGCTCGGCAGCCAAGCCTCGTTTCTGGCCCTCAGAGCATCAACCGATATGGCACCGGCGTCGGGGAGTGTCAACGAAGCCCCGCCGACTCGGCCGATCACGCGAGCGGGAACTCCAGCCGATCGCGCTGCTGCGAGAACGGTGTCGGCATCGCGGGTTTCGATCAAGTAACGAGCCTGATCCTCGCCGAAGAGATATGCGATGCGCGAGCAATCTATCGGGATCCCATCGAGCACGATGCCCCGCCCACCCGCCATCGCCATCTCGGCGGCGGCAACGAGCAGCCCGCCATCGGAAAGGTCGTGGCAGGCGGTAACCCGCCCGCTGCGGATCTCGTCCCGGACGAAGTCGCCGTGGCGCCGCTCGGCGGCAAGATCGACGGGAGGCGGCGGGCCCGCCTCACGGCCCTCGATCTCGCGAAGGTAGAGAGAGCAGCCGAGATGGCCGGCGGTATCGCCGATCAGGAGCAAGGCATCGCCGTCGCATTTCAGCGCGAGATCAACGGCGGCCCGCGCATCGGGAATAAGCCCAACACCGCCGATCACCGGAGTCGGCAGGATCGCGCGGCCGTTTGTCTCGTTGTAGAGGGATACGTTACCAGAGACGACAGGGTAATCGAGGGCGAGGCAAGCTTCGCGCGTCCCTTCGATCGCGCCGACGAACTGTCCCATGGTTTCGGGCCGTTCGGGGTTGCCGAAATTCATGTTGTCAGTGACGGCGAGGGGCTCGGCACCGACGGCGGTCAGGTTGCGCCAGCTCTCTGCCACGGCCTGCATGCCACCGCGCACAGGATCGGCGCGGCAATACCGAGGTGTGCAATCGGTTGCGAGCGCGAGCGCCTTGCCGCTCGGCGACACCCGGACCACCGCGGCGTCGCCGCCGGGCCGCTTGACAGTATTGCCCATGACGAGGTGATCGTATTGCTCCCAGATCCACCTTTTGGAGGCAAGGCTAGGGGAGGCCATCAGCCGCTGTAGACTTTCGAGCGGGTTGCGGTCGGTCAGGGATGCAGGGTCGATCTCGGGTTCAGCATCGGGGCGGCGCCATGGGCGCTGGTAGACCGGCGCCTCGGTGACCAGCGGTCCGACCGGGATGTCGGCGGCGACCTCGCCCTTCATCTGCAGGATCAGGCGCCCGGTCTCGGTCACCCGTCCAATGACGGCAAAGTCGAGTTCCCATTTCTCGAAAATGCGGCGGGCTGCGGCCTCGCTGTCCGGGCGCAGGATCATCAGCATGCGCTCCTGGCTTTCGCTGAGCATGATTTCGTAGGCCGACATGCCGGTCTCGCGTACTGGCACCCGGTCGAGATCAAGCTCAATGCCGAGCCCGCCCTTGCCGGCCATCTCGACCGAGGATGAGGTTAGACCGGCGGCGCCCATGTCCTGGATCGCGACGATCGCCTCTTGCTCCATCAATTCGAGGCAGGCCTCGATCAGCAATTTTTCGGTGAACGGGTCGCCGACCTGCACGGTCGGCCGTCTTTCACCGGCGTCGGCGCCGAACTCCGCGGAGGCCATCGTCGCGCCATGAATGCCGTCGCGTCCGGTCTTGGCGCCGACATAGACGACTAAATTCCCCGGGCCTGCCGCGGCCGAATAAAAGATGCGATCGGCGCGGGCGAGGCCGACACACATTGCGTTGACCAGGATGTTGCCATCATAGGCGGCGTGAAAGTCGCATTCGCCGCCGACGGTCGGCACCCCGACGCAATTGCCATAACCGCCGATCCCCGCCACGACACCAGAGAGCAGATGGCGCGTGCGGGGATTATCGGGACTGCCGAAGCGGATTGAATCGAGGATTGCGATCGGCCGCGCGCCCATCGTGAAAACGTCGCGCAGAATTCCGCCGACCCCAGTCGCCGCACCCTGGTAGGGCTCGATAAAAGAAGGGTGGTTGTGGCTCTCGATTTTGAACACGACGGCCTCGCCGTCGCCGATATCCACGACCCCGGCATTCTCACCTGGGCCACAGATTACGCGCGGCCCGGCGGTCGGCAACGTCTTGAGCCAGATTTTTGACGATTTGTACGAGCAGTGCTCGCTCCACATGACCGAGAAAATGCCGAGCTCGGGCATGTTCGGCGTGCGGCCGAGGATGGCGACGGCACGCTCGAACTCCTCGCTGGTCAGCCCGTGCTCGGCGGCAAGCGCAGCGGTTACGTTGCTGCCGGAACTCACTGCAATGCGCTTGCCAGCCCGTCGAAGAACGCGTTCCCGTCGGTGCCGCCCAGAAGCGGGTCGGCGGCGTTCTCAGGGTGCGGCATCAGCCCGAGCACGGTGCGGCTGTGATTGAATATGCCGGCACTGGAGCGTGCCGATCCATTGAAGTTTTCTGCTTCCGTGATCTGGCCGTCGGCGCCGCAATAACGAAACGCGACTAACCCCTCACCCTCCAGCCTGTCGAGCGTCTCGGGCTCGGCGGTGTAATTGCCGTCATGATGGGCGACCGGCACCATGACCATCTGGCCCGCCTGATAGCCGCAAGTGAAGATCGTCTGATTGTTCTCGACGCGGAGGTGGATATCGCGGCACGTAAAGCGCAGCGAGCTATTCGGCAATAATGCGCCGGGCAACATCCCCGCCTCGGTCAGTATCTGAAAACCGTTGCAGATCCCCAGAACCGGGAGGCCTTTTTCCGCTTGGTGACGCACTTCGCGCATGATCGGCGAGTGCGCGGCGATCGCTCCGCAGCGCAAGTAGTCGCCATAGGCAAATCCGCCCGGCAGGACGACAAGGTCGCTCTTGGGTAAGGTCGCGTCGCGGTGCCAAACGCGGACCGGCTCATGGCCGGTGGCGCGAGCCAGAGCCGCACAGATGTCGCGCTCGCGGTTGGAGCCCGGGAAGATCACGACGGCGGCTCTCATCGACTGCAAACCTCACGCACGGCTCGTGTCAGATACTCTGTGGGTGAAAGTGGTTCAAGTCGAGCTGCGCAGCGTGGCAGAGAAGTTTTGTAGGGCTCGTTTTTCGGAGAACCTCCTAGGGCGTGAGCTCGATCGTGTAATCCTCGATGACCGGGTTGGCGAGAAGCTCTTTGCACATTGCTTCGGCTTGGGTGCGGGCTCTGGCCGGATCGGACTCGGCAAGATCGAGTTCGATCAGCTTTCCTTGCCGCACTTCGCCGATTCCGGTAAAGCCCAGTGCCGCTAGGGCATTGCCGATCGCCTTCCCTTGCGGATCGAGCACTCCCGGCTTTAGCCTGACATGAACTCGCGCCTTCATTGCCGTACCATCGTCGCTTCACCCGAGGTGATGACATCGCGCCATGACGTAACCTCAGGCAACCAGCCGGCGAAGCGAAAAATCGGCTTGCGATCCAACTCGTCGAGTGCAGGCAGCGCTATTATCGCGCTCGACACCGTGCCGTAGCCATCGGTTCGAAAACGCATCGCCGCGGTCGAGGGCTCGCCAGGAGGCGCTCGCGTGCTGCCAAGCAGCGATTCCCAGGCGGCCCAGTCATCGCGATCGGGTTCGGGTGGGGGCCAGGCGCGAAATGCCGGTAACGCCAGTTCGATGCGTCGGCTGCCGATATCGTCGAGTTCCCCCGCGGCGATCATCGAGAGCCCGTCCTTGAGCGGGCGCAATTCGATGCGGCTACCGGCGGCGTTGCGAAGCCAAAATCCATCTCGTTCGTCGGCGACGATCAGATTGAATGTGCGATAGGCCGCGGGATCTAGATGCGACAGCGCCTCGGCGGCGGCGACCGCATCGGCATGATCCAGCGCCTCCAGCACGAGTTCGCCACGCGAGCGTCGATCGGGCGCCGGGCCGAGGGAGCCGTGGCGATTGAGGACCGCGGCGACGACCCCCCAGTCGTTGACGCCGAGCCACGATCCGCCGGCCTGCACATCGAGCCCGGCTACGGCTTCCGGCCGGTCCGGCCAATGCCGTCCGGGGGATTGCCACGGGCGGTCGATCATTTCATCGCGGTTGGCACCGATCAGCACCGGCCAGCGGTGGCCCGGCCGGCGCAGAATCACCAAAGTACACATTCATTCGCTCGCATCGTCCCTCAAACGCTCTAATATAAGGACCCGTAGCGGTACCTCATCGCGTGGGGTAGAAGGGACCATGACCACCTTTGCCGACCGTGAAAGAGAGTTCGAGGCCCGGTTCAAGCACGATCAGGAGTTTCGCTTCAAGACTACAGCCCGCCGCAATTGGCTCTTGGGAATGTGGGCAGCGGAGCGTCTGGGCCTACTTGGCGATGCCGCCGAGGCATATGCGCAGCACGTAGTCGATGCCCAGTTCGAGCCAGGTGGCGACAAGCATGTGCTGGATAAAGTCACCGCGGACCTCAGCGCCAAGGACCCAACCATCACTCCCGCTCGCATCCGGTTCGAGCTCGAGCACTTGGCGACGCAGGCCAAGCAACAGTTGATGAAAGAGTAAGTTTTCGAGTTACTTCTTGGCCTCTTCCGCCGTCTCGAACCGCCGGACGCGATCTCCCAATCGGCTGACTTGCGAATGTGTTGCCCGGATCTCGGTCAGCAATCGGGTATGGCTATTGTCGAGGCGCTGTACGATCGCAGTTGAAACTTGCATGTCCTCTCGCAGGCTTGCCAATTCGTCGGTCAAGCGTTGGAGCGCCCGGCCGACATAGGCCAGGTCAATCCGTTCATCGCTCATCTAGCAACCGGGGAAGAGCTCGTCGGCTCAGGCCCGGTAGTACGGGCGCTCGCCCTTGACGGTGACGCGGTGGCCGGAGCGCGTGTGCGGCCA
>JBARIB010000842.1:0-4628 GCA_049799535.1 Allostellaceae bacterium
TTGAGACCATTAGCCTGCTGCTGAACTGGATGGAGTTGGGGGCGCTGCTGGCGATCCTGTTTCGTCTTTCCAGCACTTTTCAGCTTATTGCCAACACGCAGCGCGAGCTTAGACGAGCCATCCATCATCTAGGCGAGCGTCGCGCCGCCGAACTGGGCATCAACAACGCGTTCGGTGGGCCGGGGATCGCCTCAGCTTGCCGCTCCCGGCCGGCGCCTGTCGAGATCGAAAGCACGATGGATGCCGACGAACTGACCTGCCTATCGCCGTGAATTCGGCGCGCTGGTGGGTTATGCAATCGCTTATGCTCGCTGGCGACCGTGTTTTGCTTTCAGCTTGACCTTGCGTCTATTGGCGCGGATTGTCCTGCTGGCCGAGGGCCGGACAGAGCATCTGGAGAGGGGCTTAATTCTGGACGAGGCTAGACGCGTTTTCCCGATCCCGTTCCGCCCTAGCGCTTGCCGCCCAGGTGATCCCAGGCCCTCGCGAAATCCTCGCCTTCTCCGGTCTCGGTCTTGCCGGCCTCTTGATCGGCAAGAACAATTCGCCACAGGTCATTCCGGTGGACGACCACTGTGAAGCTCCTCAGGTGCCGCATTGTCATTATTAATTCCCGCTCCTGTGCTGTCAGGTCGTCCATCACGGCTCTCCCCCGGCTGGCCTCGATCGATCCGTAAGGCCTGAGCGTCAAAAAGGGGTCCGATCCGTTTCGTCAAAACTGCCGATCAAGGCTCCCGAAGAGTGACTGCGCCATCGATGACCAGCGCCTTGGCGTGCGCCATCCGCGCCTGATCGTCCATCCAGACCGGCACACTTTCCGCGGGGGCTTGATCCCGCTCCCCCGTTCGGATGGCGCAGCCCGATCCGCGATGACCTGGACCTGAACCCCGCGCTCCTTGGCACGGATCAGCGCCCCAACAATCCCGGAGCCGACCGTCAGCGAGGAGGCGTTAACGAGGATCTCGCGGTCGGCGCCCCCGATCGCACGTTCCGCAAACGCGCCGCAGTCTTCATCGGGGGAGAAGCAGAACCCGATGGTGGTTTGGGAGGCGAAGGGCGCGGCCGCTAACGCCGCCGAGGACACATCGAGAGAGCGCTAGGCCAAGCTAAACACGTCATGGTTATACGGCGCGTTTGGGACGGGTCGACCGGTGCGCAGAAACTATCAAATCAAAGTGATTCTTGGTCGCGCCGCTGCCGAGATCCCGCGAGAGATGCGCCTGTCATTGGTCATCTCCGGCTGCATAATCCCTCTCGGTTCGGAGCGCTACGAAACGGGACCTTCCGTTCGTGGCCTGACATTGACCCGGTGCAACGCTCGGCATTAACCTTGCCCACGCCCACCGCTCGTTGACGCTGGTTGGGACGAATGATTGACGGAGAGTGGTTAACGCTCCGTGGCAAACAAATAAACTGCTGCTTGACTATGGGAGGACGAAATGCCGTCGCTTTTGAACGAAGCCTTGGAGTGGCTTGATCGGGCCAAGCAAGCGCGTGAGGTCGCTGGGCAATTGACCGATCCCGGCGCGAGGAAAGCGGTGTTGGAGCTGGCCGAGAGTTTTGACCGGCTGGCACGGGCTGCCGCCACTCCGACCGTCGCTCGCAGACGGGAGTTGGCCCGGCCGGGGTAGGAAAGGAAGGGCTCACCGCTCCTGCCCGTTGGCCAGTTCAATAGCAATCACACCTCGTGGTGGAGGAAAGGAATGGACCAACAGAGAGGGTTTCTCACGCCCGAGGAACGGGCCAGGATTGTCGAACTTGAGGACTTACTGATACACCGCTTCGTCGAATACAGAGTAGCGGAGGCCGCGGGGGCTACGTGGCGCGCAAAGAATTTAGAGGCGGAAATCGATACCCTCCTCAAAAAGAAAGAGCAGATTGAACGGTGGGCGACCCTTGGATCGGCATAGTCCGTAGGGACGTGATCTGAGGCGCATTGCCCCGATGGAGCCTGACAGTCACCGAGCATGTTCTATCTCGTGCGCCTCTTTTCCTCGTACGCACATCATTGCGCTGAAGCGCGGACAGTGCTGCGGTAATCAGGAACGGGCGCGCGGGTCACTGGTGGGGCCGAGGGCTCCGTTTCCCGCGGCGTCGGGGTCCGGTTCGACAGTCCACCTCAATGTTAATAAAGGAGAAGGCTAATCGCTTGCAAAGTTCCGGTTGGCAATTGGGGCCCTTAGAGAGCGAGTTCCTTCCGCTTTTGGGCTCCGAATAGAGCTGGCCGGAACGAGCAAGTCGTGCGTCGCAAGGGACCGGCAATCAAAATCGTAGGTCGGGACTGCGATGTTTCCTGAAGCAGATGAGATATCTGAGATAATTTCACAAACGGTAACGGTTTTGTTCGGCCGACGGCTGGTAGATAGGGTGCTGCGAGTTTGGGCGCAAATGGCCCGCGGTGGGCGGTTTCCACGCCGCGACCAAATCGAGCCCTCGTTGCTGGGTGAAGACTGGGCAAATTGTCTTGTCATCGCGGTGCAATCGCCAATTCAGCTCTCATACCCCGTCGTCATTGGCAAAAATTTGGCATTTACACACTGCCCCGACGATACGCTTGCCGGCGTGCTCCTCGCACATCTGCCACCAGTCGTCTCCGAACGTCGTTGCCTGATGATCGAAGGCCGCGCGATGCTTCGTGGTTTAGGTGTCCTATATCGGAGCGCCCTGTTTCCGCTTTCCGAGAACGGGATTGCAATCGACCACGTGCTCGGGGCGGCAAACCACAGGCCACTGCGCGAGAATGAGGAGCTAATTGCGCCCCTCATCCGGACGCAATGGCTTTAGATCGTGGCGTCATTGCCCGTTGTCTTTTCTGCCCGCTCCGGACCAGGATCTCGGATTGCCTACCGCCTTCCTAGCGCCGGGGTTCCGCGCACCAGCTCGACTCGTTGACGGAAGCGCCATTTCGCGGCGGCGCTCACTCTCACGTCCGCAAGTTCGGTTTCGATCTGCTCCACCGCGAGCTGGCTGGCATGGATTGATATTGCGATCGAAACGTTGACGGTGGAGATTTGGCGCCGCCAATCCCGAATTGGACCGTTGGACGCGGAGCAATGCGCAGCATATCAGCCGCCGCTCGTAGCCCCCGAAGCGCACCGTCGGGAAAGCTATCCGCCGCTGAGCGATCATCGCTCAACCAAGCCCTGGCGAAGGCCCTCGCGTTCAGAGATGCCGGAAAGATGCCGGAGGCTCGCGAGTGGGCCAAAGAGCTGGTGAGGCTGCTTAGATCGCACGACCTCCTGACGTGAGGCATCGCCCCTTCGGAGCCGCCAAGCAAATTCGGAGGCGGCTGCCCGTATCGACGCGGCTTTCCGGGGTGCTATAAAGCCCGTTCTCGAGCCTTGACAGTGGTTCGGTGGGAATTTCGGCGGCAACGGCTGTTTGCGGGCTTCGGCAGGCTGCGAACGAGCTGTTATAGATCAAATAGATAGGCCGGGTTAGCACAGTGGCAGTGCAGCGGTTTTGTAAACCGAAGGTCGGGGGTTCGAATCCCTCACCCGGCACCGCGAATCAAAGTGTGCGGACCGGAAACATCGGCAACGGAACGTCCCTTGAGACATGCCGCAACCCTGTGTCCAAGGGGTTGCAGGGGTTTTCTGTTCGAGATCGATAAAGCCGAGACGGATCTGTGTGGCCCCAAGGGCAGTGTGATAGGGAGACAGCGAGTTCCACGGAAAGCTCAGCGGCGGTGTAGATCACTACCTCGCCACGGCCGGGCGCACGCACATGTGCACGTCAGAGGGCTCGCTGCATTGCGATAAGGCGTTCCGCCAACCAGCAGAATATTGTCTTAAATCTTTAGCGCGCCGCCGGTCCGGCCAGCTGGTGCTCCAGTCCTTCCATCGCCGTTCCGAATTTAGCCCAGTCCCCTTGCAGCAACGCCTTCCGGGCTTCATCGAGCTGCATTCTCGCCTGCTCCAAGGCCGGCTGCCGGGTAGGCGGCTGCGACGTTCCCTCCAGAGGTTGCTGCGTGCCGAAAAGGGCGTTGAGCGCCTCGTCGAGCGTCGCCTCCATCACAACCTTGTCGCCCGCAACCGCGATGACCCGCTTCAGCTGCGGAAAGCTCGCGCCTTCGGCTTGCAGGTACAAGGGTACGATGTACAAGAACGAGTTCTCGATCGGCGTCACGATCAGTGTCCCGCGAATGACCCGCGACCCGCGCTGGTCCCACAGGCTGAGCTGCTGGGAAATCGTGGTGTTCTGATTGATCATCGCCTCGATCTGGCTTGGCCCGTAAATCAGCTTTTCCTTGGGGAGCTGGTAAAACAGCATTTTGCCGTATTCGGGGAAATCACACTTGGCCGCCATCCAGGAAATCATGTTATCCCGGCTTTGCGGCGTAAACGGCGTCATCAGAAGGTATTGAAGCTGGTCGCTTCCGGGGAGCTTCATCAGGATGTAATAGGGCTCCATCGTCTGCAAATGGCCGGCGTACGTCTCCTTGGGAGCCACCCACAAATCCTCCCGGTTGTAGAAGACCTGAGGATCCGTCATGTGAAAGGTTTTGTACTGGTCGGCTTGAATGGCGAAAAGATCCTCGGGGTAGCGCAGGTGCTTTTTGAGGTCCGCCGACAGCTGGTCCAGGCCTTTGAAAACCCCGGGGAATGCCCGCCGATAGACGGCGAGGA
>JBARIB010000843.1:0-1548 GCA_049799535.1 Allostellaceae bacterium
GGATCGAACACGCCGCGGGTAGTGGCGACCGCATTGAGAGAAACCAGATGCAAGCGGATTACGTGATCGTTGGTGCCGGGTCGGCCGGATGTGTTCTGTCCAACAGACTTAGCGAGGACCCGACCACTCGCGTGATCCTGATCGAGGCCGGCGGGCGCGATTGGAACCCGCTGATCCATATTCCGGTCGGGTACATGAAACTGCTCGACCATAAGCAGCTCACCTGGGGCTTCAAGGCCGAGGCCGATCCGGGCACTAACGGCCGTGCCATTGCCTATCCGCGCGGCCGTGTGCTTGGTGGCTCATCTTCGATCAACGGGCTTATCTACATTCGCAGCCAACCAGAGGATTATGACTATTGGGCGCAGCTCGGCAATCGCGGCTGGGGTTGGGACGACGTCCTGCCGTTCTTCAAGCGCGCCGAGCGGTGGACCGGTGACGAGGCCGAGATTCACGGCACCCAAGGGCATCTCACCACCTCGCCGATGACCGAGCGGCCGGAGGCCTGCCACGCGATCATCCAAGCGGCGGAGCAGCTCGGCCTCGAGTACCGGCCCGACGTCAACAACCTGCCGCGTGGAGCCGGAGACTCGATTGGCTGGTGCCAACAGACCCGAGGCGGGCGCCGCCGCGCCAGCGCCGCTGCAACCTACCTCCGCCCCGCGAAAAGGCGGGCGAATCTGCGGATCGTCACCAACGCGCTGGTGCATCGCGTGGTGTTCGACGGCAGGCGCGCGGTCGGGGTCGAATTCTCTCGCCAGTCCGGCCTCCAGCGCGTCGACGTGGCGCGCGAGGTGATTCTCTCGGCGGGCGCGATCGGCTCGCCGCATCTGCTGCAGCTATCGGGCGTCGGCGGGCCCGAGGTGCTGCAGAAGACGGGTATCGCGGTGCAGCATGCGCTGCCCGGCGTCGGCCGGAATTTCCAGGACCACTACATCGCACGCATGTCGTGCTACGTCCGGGATCTCGAAACTCTCAATGAGCGCGCCCGCGGGCTCGGCTTCGCCAGCGAGATCATGCGCTATCTCGTGGAGGGCAAGGGTATGATGACCTTCGGCGCCTCGCTTTGCACAGCTTCCGTCAAGGTCCTGCCCGAATCGGCGACTCCGGACGTGCAATGCGTCTTCGCGCCAGCGAGCTATAAACCAGGCCTCATTCGCAAGCTCGACGATCGGCCCGGCATTACCGGCGGTCCTTGGCAAATGCGGCCACTGTCGCGCGGCTATGTCCTGGTTCGCACGCCCGACCCTCATGACAAGCCGGCGATCAACCCACGCTACCTCGCCGAGGACACCGATCAGCGCGCGATTGTCGGCGGGCTCAAGTTCCTGCGGCGTCTGTTCGCCGCGCCAGCGCTCGCCAAACACATCATCGAGGAGAACCTGCCGGGACCGAGCGTGCAGAGCGACGACGAGTTGCTCGATTACGCGCGCTCGAACGGTTCGACCGTCTATCACGCGAGCTGCTCGTGCATGATGGGCAATCACGGCACGTCGGTCGTCGATGACCAGCTCCGGGTCCACGGGCTTGAGGCGCTGCGGATCGTTG
>JBARIB010000844.1:0-6674 GCA_049799535.1 Allostellaceae bacterium
GAGAAGTGCGGTCCCCACCGCTTGATTGTTGGCCGCGGCGGCCGAAGGCGCAGTTTGCGCCGCGGCGTATTGCTGGCAGGCCGCCTGATCGGCGGCGAAAGCATCGAAGGATTTGTTTGGTCCCGGCGCGACCGGGATCGTCGGCGCGACCGGCGTCTGCACGCACGCCGCCAAAGATAATGCGCCCGCTGCTACCGCGGCGAGCCGCGGATGGTTCAGCTTGAACATGTGCACTCCCGCCTAACGCGCCGGCGATCATGCGGCGACTTTTTCTGTGCAGGCAAGGAACAAAAAGCTCGGACAGGAGTGCATCGCTCAGTAACCTCCATTGTGGGTCGCGGCGCCGGGAAGTTCTCCCTGATACCCCGGCGAATCCGGCGACGGCGCGAAGCCAGGCACTCGGATCCCTCTCGCAAACATGCATTGGGCGTACATCGTGTCGTAAGGCAGCGCGGTTTGCGCCGCGGCGTATTGTCGGCAAATCCCCTGCACGACGGCGGCATAGTCGTAAGAGCGGTTCTGCCCCTGAACCGGCGCGGTGATACTCATGAAGAAGCAACCAACCGTTCCGAGGGCCGCTGCTGTGCGAGTCTCTCCGAAGCTCTTCTGTCCTAGCGCGTGGCCGATCGCTCTCGCGAATCGCCGCACTATTTCCCGGCCCGCAAACATGGCCGACCGCAACACCGAACGGCGTCAATGCTTTCTCAGAGGCCGAGCGTGCTTGCGAACAGATCGGGGTATCGTGCCCCGGCGGCTACACCCGGCCGAAAGAACCGTTCGAGAGCTTCGGCAGTCGCCGGCGAGATTTGGATGGCGACCGCCGCGGCATTTTCTTCGAGCCAGCGATGGTGGCTAGTGCCGGCGATCGGCACGATGCAGCGGCCGCGCGATAATACCCAGGCGAGCGCCAATTGCGCCGGTGTGCAAGCTTCCATTTTTGCGAGCTCTCGCAATTGGGCGACAAGCTCGAGATTGTGCAGCAAATTCTCTGGTTGAAAGCGTGGCATGCGGAGGCGGGCGTCACCGGGTCGCAACTCCTCACGGCGGGTTACCGCGCCCGTCAAAAAACCGCGGCCGAGCGGGCTATACGCGACAAAGCCGATGCCGAGCTGGCGGCAGAGACCGAGGACTTCGCCTTCGACCTCGCGCGTCCACAGCGAATATTCGATCTGGACCGCCGACATAGGGTGCGTGGCGTGAGCTCGCCGGATCGTAGCTGGACCGGCTTCCGAGATGCCCAGGAAACGCACCTTGCCTTCTCGGACCAGTTCGCCCATGGCGCCGACCGTCTCCTCGATCGGCACCACAGGATCCACGCGGTGGATATAGTAAAGGTCAATGAAATCGGTGCGCAGCCGTTGCAGGCTCCGCGCGCAAGCTACTTTGACGTATTCGGACCGCCCATCGGCAGTCGGAGTGCCGTCCGGCCGCCGTAAATTGCCGAACTTGGTGGCGATTATGTAATTATGCCGATGCTCCTTGACGGCCCGGCTAATCAGCTCTTCGTTGCTGCCATTGCTGTAGGCGTCCGAGGTGTCGAGAAGATCAATACCGAGTTGGGCGGCGCGATGGATCGTCGCAATTGCAGATGTCGGGTCCGGCTCGCCATAAAATGGCGTCATTGTCGCACAGCCTAACCCAATCGCCGAGACTTCCAATTGACCGAGCCTACGACGTTCCATCCGCATCCTCTCGTCGGTACCAGCGCGCTCGACGCTATATAGCGAAAACGCGCCCAACGATTACGACGTTATAGCCAGTGCGACCCGACCGAAAGAGGGCAGACGGGCGACCCGAGCCTCGTGCGGTGTTGATGACACCATGGCTATGCCGCACTAAGCTCGGATGATGGACGGCGAAATCCCGCCACCGTCGCGGGGGACTGCGATCCTTCTGCATGTGCCAGCGGCGCGCAGCTTGCCGCTTGTCTTCTCTTCACCTCACAGCGGCTCCGATTATCCGGCAGATTTTTTAGCCGAGTCGCGGCTCGATCCGCTGGCGCTGCGACAATCGGAGGACAGCTTTGTCGACGAACTGTTCGCCGCTGCCCCTCGCCTCGGAGCGCCCCTGCTCTCGGCCCGCTTTCCACGGGCCTATCTCGACGTCAATCGAGAACCCTACGAGCTCGACCCGGCGATGTTCTCTGAGCCGTTGCCAAGTTTTGTCAACGCCAGCTCGCCGCGGGTTCGCATTGGGCTCGGCACGATCGCCCGAATTGTCGCCAACGGAGAAGAAATTTATTCCGGGAAATTGTGTTTTGCCGAGGCGCGGAGGCGCATCGAGTGCCTCTACAATCCCTATCACGATGCGCTGCGCCAGCTCGCCGCGGAGACGGAGCATGTGTTTGGCGGCTATCTCCTCGTCGACTGCCATTCGATGCCGTCGGCGACCAGCTCTCTTTGGGAGAAGGGCGACTCTGATTTCGTTCTCGGCGACTGTTTCGGCGCGGCGTGCGCGCCCCGCATAGTAGAAGCCGCCCGCAGCTTCCTTCTCGAGCGCGGTTTCAGCGTGGCAGTCAACGCCCCTTATGCTGGCGGCTTTACGACCGCCTTTTACGGGCGTCCAGAGGCGAACCGCCATGCTTTACAGGTTGAGATCAACCGGGCGCTCTATATGGATGAAGTGAGACGCCACAGAAAGCCGGGGTTCGAGCGGCTGGTCAAAAGCCTAGCGGTTCTCATCGAACGGCTCGGTCAAGTGACGCAGGAGTGTCTGCCCAGGCAACCGTGAGCCTCGCCAATGTGGGCCGAAATCATCTCCTAAAGCAGGCGCTGGCGTACGGCGGGCGTTCCGCCTGTAATTGATACCGCGATCCGGCGTTCTCATTTAAAGGCCATGCAACCGCGTGGGAGGGCGCTAAGCTTCGGAGAGATCCGATGACCCGAACCGGCCAGCGTTTTACTTCGGATTTTGTCATTCAGCAGGAGTGGCGGAAGTATACCGAGGAGGAGCATGCGATCTGGCGGCTGCTCTTTGAGCGGCAGCAACGGCTGCTGGCAGGGCGGGCCTGCCAAGAATTTCTCGATGGGCTTGGTGCGCTTGGCATTGCCGCGAGGGGTATCCCGGATTTTCGCCAATTGAGCGATGTGCTCGATGCCACGACCGGTTGGCGGATTATAGCGGTGCCTGGCCTTGTTCCGGACGATGTCTTTTTCGACCATCTCGCCCGCCGCCAGTTTCCCTCGACTTGTTTCATAAGACGGCCTGACCAGCTCGATTACCTTCAGGAACCCGACGTTTTCCACGATATCTGCGGCCACGTGCCGCTCCTGATGAACCCGATATTCGCCGATTACATGCAGGCTTATGGCCAAGGCGGACTGAAGGCGCTGGGTCTCGGTCATTTGCAGCACCTGGCTCGCCTCTACTGGTACACAGTCGAGTTTGGTCTGATCGCAACGCCTGAGGGTCTGCGGATCTACGGCTCCGGCATACTCTCCTCTGCCGCAGAGTCCATCTATTCCCTGGAGGACCCCAAGCCGAACCGGATCTGTTTCGATCTGCGACGAGTGATGCGAACCCTCTATAGGATTGATGATTTCCAGAAGACCTACTTTGTGATCGAGAATTTTCAGCAATTGTTCGAGGCGACCCGGCCCGATTTCGCGCCAATATACCGCGAGGTCGCGGCCCTTCCCGACCTGGCCCCCGATGCGTTGCTTCACGGCGACCGCGAATTCGATCCGGCCCTTTCCTCACCCCGCAAAACTCAGAGCAAAAAAATGGGCCGCAGGTTGCCCTCGGCCCAAGTTTAGGGAGGAAACGCCTAGAAGACGTACGGCAACACCACAACCGGTGATCGTTACCGCACTGCACAATTTAGAGCGTTCCTCTGAGAAGTCAAGCTCCTTTTCGAAATACCTTGGCATGGCTGGGCAATCTCGGTCGGATCAGCCGCTTAGCGTACAGCGCAGGGACGGTAGGTGTGCAACGCACAAAGACGGTTTTCTGACGGGCGGGCGAATCGAGCCTTCCGCCAGGCTTACATTCTCCGACCTCCACGCTGCGATGGGTTTGCACAATCTGACCCTGGTGCGCGGACTTAACTCGGTCCTCATTGAACTGTGAGGACGTGCTCCCCTGGAAACAGCGTACTGGTTAAGATAGATTTTGGCAAATGATCGCCGCAGGAACGGTTGAGCGAGATTCCGCGTTTGCCGACACAAACCACGCGAGGCCAACGATGATACAGGGCGATGCTGCTGCGGAGACGGCGCTACACTCGCGGCAGGCCGCCAAAGTTCTCTTCGGCAGCGCGGCGAACAACCACCGTTTAGTAGTGGTTTCCAATCGGGTGACGCCACGTGGGGGGACAAAGCCGGATTCGGGAGGACTAGCCGTAGCGATTGGTGCTGCCCTAAGCCAGAGCGGGGGGATCTGGTTTGGTTGGAGCGGGCAAGTCCAAGACACGGCGGTGACCCAGCCGAGCGTTGTACGCGAAGGGCCAGTTACTTTATCGACAATCGACCTCTCGCGCAAGGATTTCGAGGAATACTATTTAGGCTATGCTAATCGGGTACTCTGGCCCTTATTCCACTTCCGCTCCTCGCTAGTCCAGTACTCGCGACGTGACCTAGCGGGCTATTTGCGCGTCAATCGGATGTTCGCGCGCATGTTAGCGCCGATGCTTTCGCCGCAAGACCTGATTTGGGTTCATGATTATCACCTGATTCCGCTCGGCGAGGAGCTCCGCAAGCTGGACCGAACGGAGCCTATAGGTTTTTTCTTGCATACGCCGTTTCCCGCCGCCGAATTGCTTCGCGTCCTGCCAAACCATCGGGATCTCGTAAGATCGCTTTGCTCTTACGACCTGATCGGCTTTCAAACGCAATCCGATCTTGACGGCTTTCGCGATTACCTGCTGCGCTGGGCTGGTGCCGAAGAACTCGGGGGCGGTCTGCTGCGCGCCTTCGGCCGGATTGTCCGGGCGCGCGTGTTCCCGATCGGAATCGATGTTGCGGCGGTTTCGGCGCAGGCAGACGCCGCAGACGGCACTCGGCATATGCGGCGGTTGCGCGATAGCCTCGGTGATCGCGCGTTGATGATCGGTGTCGACCGGCTCGATTATTCAAAAGGGCTCGCGGCCCGTTTCCAAGCCTATTCGCACCTCCTCGAAACCCACCCTGAGACGCGCAGGCGAATGGTGCTGATCCAAGTCGCGCCGCCGTCGCGCTCGGAAGTTCCGGAGTATCAGGAGATTCGAAAGAGCCTCGCGGCGACCGCCGGTCACATCAACAGCCGTTTTGGCGAGTTTGACTGGACTCCCTTGCGCTACATCAACAAGAGCTTCACCCACCAGATTTTGACCGGTTTCTTCCGGGCGAGCCGGATCGCGTTGGTCACCCCTTTGCGTGATGGCATGAACTTAGTTGCCAAGGAATATATCGCCTCGCAATCCTCAGACGACCCGGGGGTTTTGGTGCTATCCTGCTTTGCCGGAGCGGCGCGAGAGCTTGGGCAGGCGGTAATCGTCAATCCGTTTGATATCGAAGAGATGGCTGAGGCTATTCTACAAGGACTGCAGATGCCGCTTGGTGAACGAAAGGAACGCTGGGCTGCAATGATCAATGTCCTCGAACGCAATAACATAACCACTTGGCGCGAGAGCTTCGTCCGCGCGCTTTCGGCAACTGACGCGCGGCGGTGAGTGCCGCCGAACCGATAGCCGCCAGTCGGCTGGTCGGCGATATCGGCGCGACCAATGCGCGGTTTGGCTTGGTCTCAGTGGACGGGACGTTATTGCACTCGCGCACTCTGTCGGACGAGGAATACCCGACGATAGAAGATGCTATTACCGCCTTTCTGGCGGAGCGCGGCGAGTTGCCGATGCCGCGGCAAGGCGCGATCGCGATCGCATCTCCGATTACCGGCGACCGCGTCGGGATGACCAACCAGCCCTGGAACTTTTCAATCCGCGCTTTAGCGACCCGGTTCGGCTTTGATCGGCTCGAGGTCATTAATGATTTCACGGCCCTGGCGCTGGCGCTTCCGCACCTCAAACCGGAAGACCGTATCCGGATGGGGAGCGGAGACGCGGTGGCCGGCGCGCCAATCGCTGTGCTCGGTCCCGGATCGGGGCTCGGCGTCTCTGGTCTAATCCCGTCGGGGAAAAGCTGGGTCGCGCTGACGGGGGAGGGCGGACATGTCACTATGGCGCCGGCCACCGATCGTGAGAGCGCCGTGCTGGACCGGATGCGCCGGCATTTCGATCATGTCTCCGCGGAGCGAGCCTTATCGGGACCGGGCCTTGTCAACCTTTACAATGCGCTGGCACAGCTCGACGCGATCCCGTCGCGGGGCTATACGGCCGCCCAAATAACCAATCTGGCGATGAGCGGCAGCGATGGGTTGTGCGTCGAAACCACGGCTATGTTCTGCGCTATGCTCGGGACGGTGGCGGGGAATTTGGCGCTAACCCTGGGCGCCCGCGGCGGCGTCTACATCGGCGGCGGGATCGTCCCGAAGCTCGGCGAGACCTTTTTGCGATCCTCCTTTCGCCAGCGTTTCGAGGCAAAGGGTCGATTGGAGGCCTATCTTGCGGCGATTCCGACTTTTGTGGTGATCCACCCGCTGCCGGCTTTTATCGGCTGCGCTGCCTTGCTCAACGAGTGATTGCTAAGAATTACGCTGGGAGAGGTGGAGTCCGACGACACCCAGCACGATCAACGCGAGGC
>JBARIB010000845.1:0-1677 GCA_049799535.1 Allostellaceae bacterium
GAACACGCCTCACTTTCACCGATGATTCAATGAGAGTCCAGTATGGTCCTCTGATGGCAGCAGTGTCGTATTTACGCGCAACCTGATCGACCACTACGAGCTGCGATTGAAATCGGTGTCGGGCGCAGGCGAAGAGCAAGTGCTCGTCAAAACTCCCGGAAACGTGATCGCGAGTGCCTGGTCCCACGATGGCCGATATCTCTTCTACGGCGCCGACATCTTCGCCACCAACGGAAAAACCCAGGGTATGGCGCTCGCCATGGACAGTAAAGATCATCACGCGGTCGCCGCCACGCCATCTGCAGGCAACGTGTTTGCCGGATTCTTTTCTCCGGATGATAAGTGGCTCGCCTACGTCTCCGACGAAAGCGGCCGTTTTGAGCTTTACGCGACAACATTTCCGGCTCATGCCGGGAAATGGCAACTTTCAACCGGCGGGGTTGACGTGGCAGTAGGAGCGCTCTGGGTGGGCAAGGGTCCGCAAACAGAAGTCATCTTCAGGGACATGCAATCGCATTTGATTTCGGTGCCCGTGCACGAAGAAGGAGCTTCGTTGAGCCAGGGCGCGCCGAGCGTTCTGCTTGGTGGCAGAGCGCTAGCCAGTTCGCGCTTTATTGATGTAACTCGTGATGGCAATCGGATCTTAGTGGGACTACCCCAAGAAAATGCCAGTACGCCTCTTACATTGCTACTCAATTGGACTGAAAATTTAAGGCGCTGACACTACGCCGCCGCCGCTCATTGTTATGGAGACGGCGGATCGCGAGCGGGTGACGGGCAAACGTGAAGTAATCCCAAGGTAAGGTTTGCCGACTATCCTGGCATGATCGGTAAAGGCGACGCCGATTTTCGTGATCTACCTCTAGGAGGAACCTGAATCCGGATCATTCGGAAATTGGCCTGTCATAGCTTCGGATCTCGAAGTCGATCTCTGCCAGCGATATGATTTAGAAGGCGGCGACCAATTTGAGACGTCGGCCGTAGCAGATCAGCAGATGAACTGGTGGGTCACTGATACGGAGCGACCGCAACGACCGCGGCGTTCGCCCTGATCGAGTACAAGGAGCAACCGAACATGAAGCCAAAGAACACGATCTGCCTCTGGTTTGACAAGGACGCGCATGAGGCGGCGCGCTTCTACGCCGTCACCTTTCCGGATAGTAAAGTAACCGCTGTTCACGAGGCTCCCGGTGACTATCCGGGCGGCAAGAAGGGCGATGTGCTGACGGTGGAGTTCACCGTCCTGGGCATTCCCTGTCTCGGTCTCAACGGCGGACCGGCGTTCAGGCATACCGAGGCCTTTTCCTTCCAGGTCGCGACGGAGAATCAGGAAGAGACGGACCGTTACTGGAACGCGATCGTCGGCAATGGCGGCACGGAAAGCGCGTGCGGCTGGTGCAAGGACCGCTGGGGCCTCTCCTGGCAGATCACCCCACGCGTGCCAACCGATGCGCTTGCGGCTGGTGGCGGTGAGGCAAAGCGTGCCTTCGAGGCGATGATGCCGATGCAGAAGATCGACATCGCCGCCATCGAGGCAGCGCGGCGGGGCTGCCGTGGACACGCCGAACGTTCCTATTCGTCGCCCTCAGAGCCCCCCGCTCCGCTGAGACGAATCCCGTTCGGGCGCCATCGAGACTGGGCGGGCTATTTTCGGGGCGAGGGCGATCTGGTCGAGTT
>JBARIB010000846.1:0-1738 GCA_049799535.1 Allostellaceae bacterium
CATCTATTTCATCACCGGCGATCTGGTGCCAAAGGCGATGAAAGATCCGAAGCTGATGCTGGCGCCTGTGGTCTCCGGGACTTGGTGGCTTGAGTTTCCGGGCTTCGAGGATCCCAAGAGCCCGTTCCATGACAAGCGCGTGCGCGAGGCGATCAGTTTGGCAATCGACCGCGACGCGATGAACCAGGCGGAATGCGCCGGGCTCGGCGTCGTCGACGGCAACTGGATCAACGATGACGTCGAATATGGCATCAAATGGCCGAAATGGCCCACCGATGTCGCCAAGGCTAAGCAGTTGATGGCCGACGCGGGCTATCCCAACGGCTTTCAGTACGATTGGTTGACCCCGGCTCCGCCCTACTACTCGCGCGGCGAGCGCATCATCGCCGATCTCCAGCAGATCGGCATCCGCGGCAAGATGCAGACGATGGAGCGCGGGGTCTACAACGCGCGACGGCAGGCCGGGCTGAAGGCTTGGCCAGGGGTCAACATCATTCTCGCCGGCGCGCGCATCGGCGCGAGCTGGGCCAACTGGTACGAGTCGCTGTTTCGGTGCGGCGGGCGGCTTGGCGCCGACGCGATCTGCGTCAAGGACCTCGACGAGAAGTTCGTCCGCTACACCAAGTCGGAAAGCGCCAAGGAACGCGAGCAGATGGCCCACGAGATCCAGCGTTCGATCCTGGAGAACTACTATTTCATCCCGGTGTTCCGGCACGCTTTTATGAACGCGATCGGACCGCGGATCGCGGCCAAGAGCTGGCACGACGTGTTCCCGACCATCACCACCGGCTACGCCTACCCGTGGGAGGAGATCGAACTCAAGAGTTAACGCAAACGTTGTCCAGGGCGGGCCGCGTCCTGCAACTAAGGCAAGAACGCCCGGGAAATAGGGCACCTGGACAGTGCAGAAGGGCTCGTCTATCCTGCCGCCAATAAGGGAGGCGATGATGGCGCGTGGCCGCAGGGCGGTCCGGCTGCATTTGACAGTTTCGCGCCGCGCCGGGCATGCGCCGTCGGGCGCGACAGTCGATAATCTGCGAGCTGGGTCGGACGGCGCCAGTCCTCCCGTAACACGGCGTAGTCTGCTGAGGACTGCAGCGTTGGTGCCGGCGTTGGCAGCGCCGTTCGTGCGCGGTGCGTGCGCTGGTGGCGGTGCGATTGCGAGCGGGAAGTTGGTGCTCGCCTGGCACACCAACATAGCCTCGCGCTGGCTCGACCCGCAGCAGCACGACGGCACCGCAAGCCCCGACAATTTCATCATGGCGCTTCATGACGCCCTGATCAAAAACCTGCGCGACAGGCGTTACGACGACCCGGCGCTTTCCGAGAGCTATTCGATGGCCGAGGACGCCAAGAGCGCCACCTTCAAGCTGCGGCCTGGCATCAAGTTTCATGACGGCTCGCCGGTCACTCCGGACGACGTGAAATGGAGCTTCGAACACTACCGCGGCGCTTGGGGCGAGGTACTGCACGACCGCACTCAGGGGCTGGAGGTCGTCGACGGCCGCACCCTGCGCTTTCATTTCAAGGAGCCATTTCTCGATTTTCCGATCCTGTTCGGCACCAGCAACGTCAGCGGCGCGGCTTGGGTAGTTCCGGCGAAATACTACGAGAAGCTCGGGCAGTCGGGCTTTATGCAGAAGCCGGTCGGCGCCGGACCCTACAAGCTCGTCTCGCAGGAACCGGGGGTGCGACTCGAATTCGAAGCCTTTGAAGACTACTACCGCCCGGTGCACAT
>JBARIB010000847.1:0-15950 GCA_049799535.1 Allostellaceae bacterium
CACGGTGATGGTCAACAGCATCTTCAACGGCTGGCGCTTCGACGACGCCTGGCTCGACCAGTAACTTCAGCGGCAGCGCTAGCGCCGCGCCCGAAGCACCCGCGGTATTTCTAAAACGTCATCCGGACCCCAGCGGTGAAGCTGTTGTAGGTGGTATGGCTCAGTCCGAGAATAGAATCATAATTGATGAAACCCGAGGTATTTCCGGAGATCTGCAGCGTAACACCCACCCCGAGATCAAAATAATTCCTGCTGGTTGGGGTCCCCGGCAAAATGAAGCTTGAAAGGACCGTCGTAGGATCGTTGCTGTATGCGACCGAAACCGCCGTATTGCCGGGACTGTATTGGTGCGCCCAGTGAAACCGAGCGATCGGATAGAGGGCGCCGAATGATGTGTTCATCGTGTATTGTGCATCGCCACCGAGAAAAGTCAGAACGGTATTAACAGAAGAGCTGCCGTATTGGAGGTTTGCTCCCTGTGCACCCTCTTCGCTGAATGCGTCAACGCCCGTATGTTGGTACAGGAAGCGAGCAATCGGCGTCAGCAAGAAAGCGCCGAATGGTAAGCCATAACCGCCGGCGAGGGTAAACCCCGCAATGCGGCTGCCGAAACTCCCGGTCGCGATCCGATCGACCGACGGCGTGGAAGGTTCGGCACTGGGAATGAAGATATGCCGTCGCGAATCATTGTTGCCGCCGCCAATTATGGCAATGCCGTTGAAATAGAGCGCCTCCGTCGGGAAGTAGGTTGCATAAAGATTCCCTTGCAATAAATTGCCGTTCAAGGATTGACCGGACGCGCTCAGTGCGCTGGTGTCGAAATTGGTGTTCGATTGCGTATAGCCGAAAGCCAGGCCTGCGATCAGTTGTGGAGTGAAGCGATAATCGGCGCCGGCCACGAAGCCGGCGTTGTTGAATGAATAGCCATTTTCGCTCGTCGTCAGATCCCGGCTGCCGAATTGGCCGAGACCGTTCGCGAATACCCCCAATGGGCCAATCGAATATGCCAGCGGAGGCGCCTGGTTCTGCGCGATAAGAATTCGGCCGCCTGATTCCAGCGCGCCTAGCGCAGCAACCTGCTCGGTCCGCGGCGGTTCGGTGCCCGCTAATACCGTGCCGGTCGTCCAATTGCGCAGCTCGTTCAATCTTGCCTCGATCACCTCATTTTGCCTGCTGGTTTGAGTGGTCTGCGCCACCGATGCCTGGCTCGTCGGGACGAGCAGCTCGGCGCCCCCGTTCAAACTCTGCAGAGCGCCTTGCAACCCATTGGTATCAAGGCCATAAGAGCCGAATCCTTGGTTGGACTGGCCTTGCAGCTGCAGGGCATTGCCGATCATCGCCGAGCATATGGTCTTTAGATCCTTTTGACCTGGGGTGACGGCGATCGTACTGACCGTGGGACAGAAAGTGTTGATGGACTGCGCCATATTCTGCTGCGCCAAGTTAGTCCCCGGCAATGTCGTGATCCCCGGGGTCGGTCCAGGCCCAAAGTTTTGAGCGTAGCCGAACTGGATGACGATCGCCGAAACAATGAGCCCAAGCCCGACAGCACGGATTTGCGCTCGGACACAGGCCGTGGATAAGATTCCCCCAATCATGACCCTCCGGTCCTCGAATGCCCGCTTCGTTCTTACCGTTCCCCTGCGATTTCGCGCGGTCGCGGAAGTTTTCCCTTGCTAAAGGTAGCGCAGACCGGTTCGCTGTCCAACCTTTAAGCGCAACCATTGATGATTTCGGGTGCTGACGTGCGACCAAGGCCGGGCAAGCGATCGGAGCGCTACGAGCCTGGGTGGGAAAAGGGCATCGCAGAGGGGCCGGTGTGAAGCACATCACACTCATGGTCTTTTGCCGGCATTAACCTCGGGATCCGCGAAAGGCTTGCGACGAGATATCCAACAAAGTGTAGGACAAATCCTGCAAGCCTCCTCGCGGAACGGGAAGCCGCCGTGGCCACATCGATAGTCCGCCCCACAGCCTTGTCGAGATCCTCCTCTACGCTCGACTATGGCGAATCAGGTCCGCAAACAGCCGGTTCCGCGGGAGGCGAGCTCGCGCGGATCCGGCACGTGCGTATCTTTGTTTCCTCGCCGGGCGACACCAATCACGAACGCGGCCGCGTCGACCGCGTCGTCGAGCGTCTAAACGGCGAATTCGCCGGGACCGTGCGGCTCGAGACGATCCGTTGGGAGAGCGAGTTTTACCGGGCGCATGCGACCTTTCAGGCCCAGATTCCGGAAGCGGCCGAATGCGACATCGTGATCGCGGTCTTCCGTCATCGGATCGGAACCGAATTACCGTCAGATTTCGCCTGCCTGCCTGACGGCAACCCCCACCCGAGCGGCACTACGTACGAGGTGACATCCGCGATCGAGGCGTACCACCGCCAGGGCTACCCTGATGTTTACGTCTTTCGTCATCCGGCCTCGCCGATGGTCCGGCTCGATGACCCCGAAGCCGAAGAGACGCAGGGCCAGTGGCAACGCCTGAAGGAGTTCTTCGAAACGTGGTTCCTTGCGCCCGACGGTCGGTTCAAGGCCGCGTTTCAGACGTTTACCACCGTCGACGATTTCGAGTCCCAGCTCGATCGGCTGCTGCGGGGCTGGCTCGAAGACAAGGTCTTGCACGGACGCGCGGTGCCGTGGCCGATCGAAGTCAAGGGATCGCCGTTTCGCGGTCTCGCGGCTTTCGGCGTCAAACACGCGCCTGTGTTCTTCGGGCGTTCGCGCGATATCACCCGAGCGGTTGACGAGTGGAAAGAGGCGGCGGCACGTGGCACGCCGTTCCTTCTTCTGATTGGTGCCAGCGGAGCCGGGAAGTCGTCTTTGGCACGCGCCGGCCTCGTGCCGCGAGTGACCGCACCTGGCGTCGTCCCGACCGTCGATCTGTGGCGAGTTGCCGTGATGCACCCGAGCGAAGCATCGGATGGTCCGATCATGAGCTTGGCGGCGCGGCTCTTCGATGCCGGCGACGACATTCCCGAGGAAGAGCGTGGTCGCCCGCCAGCGCTGCCGGAAATCGCGGAGAGCGACTTCCGCACACCCGCCGAGCTGGCGCATCTGTTTGCCGAGGCTGGGTCGGCGGCGAGCGCGCCGGTGATACGGGCGCTCGAGCGGGCCGCCGACGCCGAGCGCGCCCGGCACGGTTACGCACGCCATGTGCGCGCTCAATTGCTCATCGTGATCGATCAACTCGACGAACTCTTTGGCCCGGAGGTAACGCCGGAGCTGCGGGCGGTTTTCGTTCGGCTCCTGACCGCTCTTACCGAGACCGGGCAGGTGTGGCTGCTGGCGACCCTGCGCGCTGATTTGTACGAACGCTTCCTGGCCGAACCCGGCTTGCTGGCGCTGAAGACCAGTGGAGCGGCCTACGATCTCTCGTCCCCCGGTCCGGCGGAGCTGGCCGAGATCGTGCGCAAGCCAGCGCAAGCGGCCGAACTCGTCTTCGAAACGGATCCAGAGACCGGCGAACAGCTCGACGAGCGCCTGCTGCGCGAGGCCGATCGGCCCGACATGCTGCCACTGCTGCAATTGGCGCTGAATCGGTTGTTCGAGGACAGGGTGGCCACCCCCGACGGAGCGACGTTGACGATCGCCGCGTACCAAAACCTGGGTGGGCTTGCCGGCATAATCGACCGAGAGGCCGAGCGGGCGGTCGCCCAGCTAGAAGAAGCCGGGACGGCGCGGCTGCCGCAGCTGTTGCGTCGGCTCGCATCGATCGACCAGCACGACGGCGACGAGGCGAGCGCGAGATCGGTCAGTCTGACGATCCGCACTGTGCCGCTCGCCGAGGCCGCGCCCGACGCGCCATCGTGCCGCCTCGTCCAGGCACTCGTCGAGGCTCGGATCTTGATGGCGACCGGCGAGGGCGCCGCCGCCGGCATTCGCCTCGCCCACCAGCGGGTTTTGGCCGATTGGACAAGAGCACGCGATCTCGTCGCGGCCAGCGCCGAGTTCTACCGCATCCGTGAGGAAGTCGAGAACCAACGCCGCCGTTGGCAGATGGCCCGCAGGAGCCGCGATCTATTGATCCCGCGCGGTTTGCCGCTGGCCGAAGCCGAATCAATCGCCACACGTTTCGGCGACGAACTCTCGGAGGCGGCGCGGGAGTTCATCGCCGCGTCGGGCAGACGCGCGCGGATCCGTCAGCGGCTCACTGCCGCCGCCGCCGTTCTCTTTGCCGTTCTCGCGCTCGGCACCACCGGCGCAGGGATCTCTGCCTGGCGCGAAGAGCAGCGGGCGCAGCAAAGCCTGGATGCCGCCGGGAAGGCCGCCAATGTCATCATCATCGATATCGCGCACGGGCTGCGCAACGTCGAGGGCGTGCGTATCGCGACCGTCCGGACTATCCTCGAGAGGATCCAGAATACGGTCGAATGGCTGACCCGTTTTGCCCCGGACAATCTGAGGCTCCAGCACCTTTACCTGGAATTGTTGGACGAGTTCACGACCACCTATCAAACCGCGGGCGATATCGCACGCGCGCGCAAATCGGCGATGACCGCCCTCTCGCTGGCCCGAGAACTCGCGGACCGCAACCGCGACGATCCGGAGTGGCAGCGCGACGTTTCGGTGACGCTTGACAAGCTGGGCTCCCTCGCGCTCAGCAGCGGCGAGGCGGCAGAAGCCCTGCGAGCCTATGAAGAGGCGGTCAGCATCATGCGGCGCCTTGTCGAAGGCAACCCAAATAACGCGTTATGGCAGTTGAACCTCGTGGACAGCCTCAACGGCGTCGGCAACATCAAATATCAGACGGGTGATGCCCGCGGCGCGCTCACCCTTTATGACGAGGGGCTGGCGATCATCCGGCAACTCAGCCAGCGCGACCCCAAAAATTTGAACCTGCAGCGTCAGATCGTCATCCAGCTAGACGAGACTGGGGATAGCAAACTGAGCATCGGCGATGCCGCTGATGCGACAGCCGATTATGAAAAAGGACTGACCATCACCCGAGCTCTGGTCAAGCGCGATCCCGACAACACTCAATTGCAGCGCGACATCTTCTTCAGCCTGACCAAAATTGGCGATGTGAAGGCGCAGGCCGGAGACACGGCCGGAGCCGTCACCCCCTATGGGGAAGCGGTGGCGATTGCCCGTCGCCTGGCCGCGCTCGACCCAGGCAACCCATCGTTGCTTCTCGACATTGCACAAGTGCTCTGCAAGATCGGCGACATCACACTCGATCCCGTGGACCAGGATGCGCGCGTTGCTTCTTATGAGGAGGGGCTGAAGATTATGCGCGGCCTCGTCGAGCACGATCCCTCAAACTTCGCCTGGCAGAAGGCGCTTTCGGTAACCCTGAACAAGATCGGCGATGTCAAGCTGCAAAAAGACGATACCGCTGCCGCCCTCGCTGCCTATGCTGAAGCGCTCACGATCGTTGGACATCTCGCTGAACGAGATCCGGAAAACCTGGTATTTGTTCGCGATGTTGCGCTGAGCCTGAGCAATGTCGGCGATGTCAGGCTTCGCACTGGTGATGCAAACGGCGCGATCGCCAATTACGAGCAAGCGCTCGCGAAGGACCGCGGCCTGTCGGATCACGATCCGAACAATACCCTGTGGCTGCGGGATATGACTGTCACGTTGAACAAGCTGGGCGACGCAAGATTGCAGTCCGGCGATCTCAGAGCGGCCGCGGCGAGTTATGACGAGTCACTGACGGCCGTGCGCCGACTTGCAGCGCGCGATCCGCGCAATGCATTGTGGCAATCCGACCTCTGGTTCGCCCTCTACAAGCTAGCCGAGGCAAAGCTCGGACTGGGCGACACGGCCGCCGCTCGCAGCCTTTGCGCGGAAGGGCTGACAATCATTCGCCCTCTGGCTGCTGCCCATCCTGCTGATGCGCGACGCCAGTTGATGCTCGTTATGAACCTATACAAGCTGGCGAGCGTGCAAGATGGGTCCGAACGCGAAGTGGCGCTGAAGGAAGCCCTGGCCATCCTTGAGCAGCTGCAAGCGGCAAATCAGCTGACGCCCGATAAAATTGGCTGGCCGGACTTAATCCGGCAAATGCTGGCGGCTTCCCGCTGACACGACCGGGATGCCGTTGCAACTAGCGAAGGACCGGCGTAATGGGCGCGAGACATGTGAAGGATATCTCCGGTTCGGAGCGCAATTACACGAACTACTGCAACCCCGAACTCGAAAAGATGTACGCGCAGCAGTCGATGGAGCCCGACCAGAAAAGCGCGCAGGAATCTGGTATGGGAAATAGACCGCCAACTGCAGGAGATGCCGCCCGCCCGATTATCTACCATTACCCGACTCGGCACCTGCCACTATCCGCGGGTGCACGGATTGCAGTGATGGTCAACAGCATCTTCAACGGCTGGCGCTTCGACGACGCCTGGTTCGACCAGTAGTCTGTGCCCCAGGCAAGCTCGCCATCACGGGGCAACACCAAACAGCGGTTGCGATGCGCGGGGAGAGCTGGTAAATGTTTCTCATGGTTCGCAGCGCGCGCTCGACAGTTTGGTGGTGGCCGGTCTGACACGGGCGGCCGAGATTTGACCATTTAGGGAAGGGCCGCCTCGGAGTTCCGGGCGGCCTTCGTAGTCTCAAGCGAACCTCTCCCCGGCTCTCCCGAAGCGCCCATGGCCGAAGGGAGTTTCCATGCAGCACCACAGCTACGTTACGAAGGGCGGTATCGGCGTCACGCGAGAGATCCGTAAGCGGCTCTATCAGCCGGCCGATACGGCGCTTGCCGAGGCGCTCGACGAACATCGCGGTGTGCTGTTTTCCTCGAGCTTCGAGTTTCCTGGCCGATATACGCGATGGGATATGGGGTTTATCGACCCGCCGCTCGCCTTTACGGCGCGCGGACGACGGTTCTCGATCGATGCGTTGAACGAGCGCGGCCGCGTTCTGCTGCCGCCCATTTCGGAGAGGTTGGGCGGTCTGGGCGAAGCTCCCGTTTACCGCACCGATCGCGATCAGATCTCCGGCGAAATCCGGGAAACGGATCAGCGTTTTCCAGAAGAGGCCCGCAGCCGGCAGCCCTCGGTGTTCTCGATCTTGCGCGCATTGGTCGAATTGTTCGGCAGCTCCGAGGATCAGCATCTTGGGTTCTACGGCGCGTTTGGCTACGATCTGGTGTTCCAATTCGAGCCGATGCAATTGCGCCTGCCCCGGCCTGAGGATCAGCGCGACCTCGTGCTGTATTTGCCGGATGAGATCCTCGTCGTGGATCACATGCGGCAGATTGCCGAAACCCATCGCTACGACTTCACCGTGGAGGATAGGTCGACGCACGGTTTGTTGCGCTCGACCTGCACGGCTCCCTATCGCTTGGACCGCACTCCGGTCAGTCGGCCGGTCGAGAGCGATCACGGATCGGGCGAATATGCAGCGCTGGTCGAACGCGCCCGCGCTGCCTTCATGCGAGGGGATTTGTTCGAGGTTGTGCCCGGTCAGCTATTCGCCGATCTTTGCGCTGACACGCCCAGTGTCGTGTTCCATCGGCTGCGCCAGGCCAATCCGGCGCCCTATGGCGCGCTGCTCAATCTTGGCGATGGTGAATTCTTGGTTTCCGCCTCCCCAGAGATGTATGTCCGCGTCGAGGGTAAGCGGATCGAAACCTGCCCGATCAGTGGCACGATCGCCCGCGGCCGCGACCCGGTCGAAGATGCCGAGCGCATTAGGGAACTGCTCAACTCCACCAAGGACGAGAGCGAGTTGACGATGTGCACGGATGTCGACCGCAACGACAAGTCGCGGGTCTGCGTACCGGGCACGGTGAAGGTTATCGGTCGGCGCCAGATCGAGCTCTATTCGCGCCTGATCCATACCGTGGACCATGTCGAAGGAGTGTTGCGCGACGAATTCGATGCTCTCGACGGTTTTCTCAGCCATGCCTGGGCGGTGACCGTGACGGGGGCGCCAAAGCGGTGGGCGATCCGCTTTATAGAAGCAGAGGAGCGCTCGTCGCGGCGCTGGTACGGCGGCGCGATCGGGCGAGTCACGTTTGACGGCAATATGAACACCGGCCTCACCCTGCGCACGATTCGCATGAAAGACGGTGTCGCAGAAGTGCGCGCCGGGGCGACGTTGCTGTACGACAGCGACCCCGCAGCAGAGGAGGCTGAAACCCGCCTGAAGGCAGCGGCAATGTTTACGGCGATCCGCGGCGCAAAAGCAAAGCCGTCAACGGGTGCGGCAATGTCGGCTGGGGCTGGCAAGGGCCGGCGCCTATTATTGATCGATCACGAAGATTCTTTCGTGCATACGCTCGCCAGCTACATTCGCACGGCTGGCGCCGAGGTCGTGACAATGCGCCCCGATCTCGCCCGCGCCGCATTGAAGGGAGGGAGCGGATACGATCTCGTCGTGCTGTCGCCCGGGCCCGGGCGGCCCGCCGATTTCGCGATGTCCGAGACGCTTGATCTGCTGCTGCAGCGGAACCTGCCGGTGTTCGGCGTCTGCCTGGGTCTTCAAGGAATCGTCGAATATTTCGGCGGCTCGCTCGCAGTGCTCGATGTGCCAGTGCATGGCAAGCCGTCAGTAGTCCGTGTGTCCGCCGGCCGGCTTTTGCGCGGATTGCCAGACGAATTCACGGTCGGACGCTACCATTCACTGCACGTCCGGCGCAGCACATTGCCGCCAGAGCTTTCCGTCACTGCCGAAACCGGGGACGGCGTCGTCATGGCGATCGAACATCGGCACCTGCCGATCGCCGCGGTGCAGTTTCACCCCGAGTCGGTGATGACGCTGCGCGACGAGATTGGCATGCCGATCATCGCCGCCGCCCTGTCCACCCTCGCTCGCTAGCCGCCGATGGCGCCCTGGGCTTCGACGTAGAGCGAATAAATAGACTGACTGGCGGCCATGAGCAGGCGGTTGCGCTTCAGCCCGCCAAAGCAGAGATTGGCGCAGCGCTCCGGCAACAGGACGCGGCCGATCAATTTGCCGTCAGGGGCGAAGACGGCGACGCCGTCCTGGTCTTCGCCGCCGGAGAAGCCAGCCCAGACATTGCCCTCGGCGTCACAGCGAATGCCGTCGGCGTAACCGGGCGTGGCGTCAAAGAACACGCGGCCATTGGCGAGCCTCCCGCCGTCGTCGACGACGTCGTAAACGTGCGTCGTCTTGGTGCCTCCGGGCGTGTCGACAACATAGAGCCGCCTCTCGTCGGGTGAGAAGCAGAGGCCGTTCGGCCGCTCCATATCGCCGACCGCGATCGTGATCTGCCCCGACCTGCCGTCGATGCGGTAGACCCGGTAGGGCAGCTCCGGCGTCGCCTTATGGCCGAGATAATTGCCGCGGATGCCGGCCCCATTGTCGCTGAACCAGATCGAGCCGTCCGATTTCACCACGACGTCGTTTGGGCCGGTCAATTTCTTGCCGTCGAAACTCTCGGCCAAGACGCTAATCGTGCCGTCGTATTCGGTACGGGTCAGCCGCTGAGTGTCCATTTCGCAGGTAATGAGCCGCCCCTGGCGATCGCGGGTATTGCCGTTGGCATAATGCGACGGCTTGCGAAAGAGGCTGACCCCGCGAGTCTCCTCCTCCCATTTCATCATGCGGTCATTCGGGATGTCACTCCAGACCAGGCAGCGCAAGTCGCCGAACCAGACCGACCCCTCGGTGAACCGGCAGCTCGCGGCGATTGTCTCGACCGCCGCATTGCCAAGCACGAGCGGCCCAAAGCGTGGGTCGAGAATTTTGATCCGGGGGTCGGGGTATCGGACGATGGTCATGTCGCTCACGAATTCGGCCCGCGCTCCATCGATACCGGCTGCCAGCGTCTGAGGTCCGTCTTGGCGAGCACAGAGGGGTTGACGCAGGACATCGGCCATTTGCCGCTCAGCACCAGCGACAATTCGAGACCGACGCGGCGGCGGCGGGCCGGATCGAACCGGGCGGAGGCCGAGGCGACATGCGCGGTTAGGATGACGTTGTCCATCTTGAGGAGCGGGTTGTTGTTGCCCGGCGGCTCCTGCTCGAGCACGTCGAGCCCAGCGCCGGCGATCCAGCCCTCGTCGAGCGCCTTGATCAGCGCCGCTTCGTCCGTCGTCGGGCCGCGGCCGGTGCTGATGTAGAGCGCCGTCTTCTTCATCTGCCGGAAATGCTCTTCACGAAGCAGCCGATTGGCGCTCTCGGTGGCGGGAGCATGCATCGAGATGATGTCGGAGCGCTGCAGGAGCTCGGGCAGGCTGACCGGTTCGACGCCGTGGCCGATCATGACCAGCTCCTCTATGAACGGGTCGTAGGCGATGACGTGCACGCCAAATGGCTTGGCCCGCGCCGCGACCGCGCGAGCGACATGACCGAACGAGACTAGGCCCAACGTCAGGCCCATCAGGCGCGGGATTTTCGACAGCATCGGCCGCCCCTCGGCCCAGCGGCCCTCGCGCACCAGCCGGTCCTGCACAATGAGGCGCCGGAAACTGGCGAGGATCAACGTCATCGCGTGGTCGGCGACCTCGTCGATGAAGGTGTCGGGGCAGTTGGTGACCGGGATGCCCTTTTGCGTCGCCGCCTCGACATCGACCGAGTCGACGCCAACGCTGCCGAGCGCGATGATCTTGCAGCGATCAAGCCCGTCGATCATCTTTTTAGTGATCCGCCGCCCTTTGGCGTAAAGCGCATCGGCGTCGCGTGCGGCTGAGACAAATTCGTCCTCGGACCCCGGGCGTACCTCGAAGATCTCTGCGTCGATCGGCGTCAACGCCTCCATCTCGTACCCGTAATCCCCGGCCGTCGTGAAGCTGGCGCCGGTCGGTGTCGCGATCCTGAATTTGGCCAAGTGCCCCTCCGTTGCGAGAGATCGGTGCCCGGGATCACACCGTCGCCGGAGCAGGTTGTCAACCGCCGCTCACTCGGTTGTACGCACAGGGCCACGATAGTATGAAGGCGTTGGAGGGTCTCATGAGAAATCTCTCGCGCCGTTCGATCCTTATCGGCTTGCCAACCCTGGTCACGGTCGCCGCCGACCGAGTTCTGCTGGCGGCGGAGGCTGCCCCACAGGTCGCCGAAAAGCGCCTCGCGCTCAGCGGCTACGACCCCGTCTCCTACTTTACAGACGGCCATCCGGAGAAAGGATCGGCCGAGTACTCTGCCGCTTTCGACGACGCCACCTATTGGTTCAAGAATGCCGAGCATCGCGCCCTCTTCGTCGCCGATCCCGATCGCTATGCCCCGCAATTCGCCGGCTATTGCGCCGTGATGCTCTCGCGCGGCGCGAAGCAGGAGGCGGACCCGGAGGCTTGGGCGATTGCGGACGGCAAGTTGTACGTCTTCGCGTCGAAGCAGGGCGTGCCTCTGTTCCAGCAACAGACCGCCAGCATCGTCGAGAAGGCCGCCGCGAATTGGCCGGAGATTCGCAAGCAGCAGTGAGGCGATACCGGGCTATAGTCCGGCCTTCTTGAGCGTCTGGGCAAGTTTCTCGCGCTGGCTCGGGTCGCGCAGCAGCGACCCGAACTGCTCGGGCGAAAAGGCCGGAAAGCGTTGGCGCACGGCAGCAGCCTGCCGCTCCGCGTCCTGCTGGCGTCCCACCTCGGCGTAGGCGGCAGCCAGCATGACGTTCGCGTACAGGTAGGCCGGGTTGCGATCGAGCGACTGCTCCAGGATGCGGACGGCGTCCGCGCCCCGGTCCGCCAGCACGTAGGCGGTGGCAAGCAGGAAAGCGGCGGCTACCAGAAGCTTGGGCTGGAACTGCGCGAGAAGCTCCCCCGCCGCGACCGCACCCTCAATATCGCCTCCCCACAGCCGAACGGAAACGAGCCCGCTATAGGCTTCGGCGTCGCTGCCGTTGAGGTCGATCGCGCGCTGCAATTCGTCGCGCCCCCGATCATACTCTCCGAAAGACACCGCCACGGTCCCGAGAAGGGCGTGAGCGCCCGGGCTGAGATCGTCCAGCCCGATCGCTTTTCGCGCGAGACTCTCCGCTCGCTCCAGAGTTTCACCGGGTTCCTGCGTCCAGCCTTGGGTCACGGCGGAGAGATCGACCCGGCCCAACCCGACATAGGCGGGAGCGTAGTTGGGATCGAGCTCGATCGCCTGCTCGAACAAGCCGCGCGCCTGCACGTTATCGGACCGCGTGAAGCGAGACAGAAGATCACGGCCGCGCAGCACGAGGTCGTAGGCTTCGAGGTTGCTGGGGGGCTTGGCCGCCGATTTCGCCAGTTCGAGGCTCGTCACCCGGACCGCGAGAGCGCCGCTGATCTTGCGCGTGATCTGATCCTGAACCGCAAAGATGTCCTTTGGTTCGGCGTCGTATTTCTCTGACCACAGAACGGCGCTTCGATTGGTGTCGGTTAGGCTCACCGACACCCGGATGCGCTCGGGCCCGCGGCGGATGAACCCCTCGACGACATACCGGACCTTGAGGTCGCGGCCGACCTCAGCGGGTGGCGGGTGCTTGCCTTTGTAGGCGAACACCGCGCCGAGGGACATTACGGATAGATCTCGGAAGCGCCCGAGTGCGTTGATGATGTCTTCCGTCAGTCCATCGGCGAAGTAGTCGCTGCCGCCCTCGGCGCCGAGTGCCTCCAGCGGCAAGACTGCAATCGAGGCGCGTGCCGTGCCAATCGGGGCGGGTGCGGTAGGTTCTGCCAAATGCAGAGCTTGCGGCGGTCCTCGCACGATCCACCACGCGGCGCCGCCTGCGACGAACGCGGCCGTCACAAACGTGAGGATAATCCAGAGGCGGCCGCGAGCCCTTCGTATGATGATCTCTTGCGGAGCGAGTTCCGGTACTTCGGCAATGGCCTCGGGAGCAAGGCCAAAGGCGCGCACCGGCCGGGCTATGTTCTTTACCTGCTGCTCGCCGAGGTCATCGAAGGTGACCGCTAACTTGTCGCGTACTTGGTCGCGGGCGGTGCGGGAGACGCACAGCCCGCCCGGCTCGCACAAGCCCTCCAACCGCGCAGCAACATTGACGCCGTCGCCAAAAATGTCGCCAGCCTCGCTGATGATGTCGCCGACATTGATCCCGATGCGGAAAGTAAGCCGTTTATCCTCCGTCACGCCGGCGTTGCGCAACGCGACGCCCCGCTGAACCGCGATAGCGCAAGCGACAGCCTCGACCGCACTCGGGAATTCGACCAGAAGACCGTCCCCTGTGGTCTTCACGATTCGGCCGCGGTGAGCCGCGATTGTCGGGTCGATCAGCTCTCGGCGGTGCGCCTGCAGTGTGCGCAAGGTGCCAATCTCGTCGGCACCCATTAGCCGACTATAGCTAACGACATCTGCGGCCATGATCGCAGCGAGCCTGCGTTCGAACCGCTTCTCGGCGGTCATGGCGTCACGGCGGTCGGGCAGGTTGAGCATGCCTCTGCCTTGCGCGAGATTGGTGGTGCTGGGATCACACCGTCGCCGGAGCGGGTTGTCAATCGCTGCCCGCCGGCGCGGCCGAAGGATGCGGCAAGCGGAACAGCGAGATCACCATCGTGATGACCAGCAGCACGCAGAGCCCCGCCATGATTCCGGCGAAACGGTCGATACCGGGAATAGGCGAAAGAGGCGGGCCCTCCCCCTGGATCATGCTCAGCAGAAAGGCGAGCCCCGCCTGGGTCCCGATATAACCGATGCCCGTATTGCCTGACTGGATCTGAGAGGTGAGCCAGATTCCACCCATCAACAGCAGCAGCCACACAAGAAAACTGCTGCCGACCCAATAGAGACAAAACAATCCAAGCAGTGCGCCAACCGCACACCCCACGAGGCGATGGGCGGAACGTTGGACCAAGGTCCTGCCATCGGGTTCGATGACGGCGGTAGTCGGGATTGCCATTACAGCGACCGAAGTGACGGCCATCGTGCTCGCGCCGAGCGGCACGAGCCAGTTCATCAACAGCGGCAACACCATTACCGTGAGCCCGCCGCGGCAGGCATGCAGTACCAAAGGCGCATTCTCGCGCAACCATTGTTCGAACTCGCGAGCGTGGCGGCGCGACCAGAAGCGCAGCGGCAGAGCACTCTGCGAGCTCGCGGTGGAGGCGGCGGGGGCGTCCGGGAGCGCGGGAAGTAGAAAGGTCACGAGCAGCGCAGCCATGGTGCCAATCGCTACATCGGCAATGCGGTTGACCGAGGTCGTGAATGCCGTCGGCGGCTGGTCGAGCGCTATCAGCATCACCAGAATGCTGGTGATGGCCGCCACGAGCCAAGCATAGCCGTGGCGTGATTTCGCAAAGCCGAACAAACCCGCCCATGCTATCGCGAACAGGCAAAGGCAAAATGGCAGCGGGTCATAGGCGAACAAGCCGAGGACAATGACCGCAATTGCCGCGCCCGCTGCGCTGCCGGCAATGCGCATGAACCCTCGCGACAGCGCGACCGCCAATGAGGATCGGGTCACCATCCAGGCGGAAATCGCCGCCCACCAGGGTTCGTCGGAATGCAAAACGAGCGCGATCAGCGCAGCCAGAGCCACCGAGAGCGCCGAGGCGAGAGCTTCCGTGCCGCGCGGGCCGCCGGGCTCGAGCGAGCGGAATTCGGTGCCGAGCGCTCCGACGATCACCCGCAACATGGTTTATTCTCAGTAGACGATCAGGGTACGTGCGTCGGCGCCCATATGCAGGGTGATATCCGGGCTCTGATCCTGCAACACCAAGGTCACTGGAAATCGGCGCTCCAAGCGGATCCAGTCCGTCGTCGGCGCGACATAGGGCAACAGTTTTCGCTCCCCCTGATCACGACTGATCCCACGGGCAACGCCTTGGATCGTGGCGCGGTGAACATGCCATGGATAAGTGTCGAGCCAGACCCAAGCGGTATGGCCAACTCTCATGTGACGGATCACGCCTTCCTTGTAATTGGCGTAAATCCGCCAGGCGTGCGCGTCGACCAGACCAAGTAACGGTGCATTCGCCACCGCCTGGTCGCCGACCCGCAGCATGAGTTGGGTGATGGTGCCGTCGGCGGGCGCCAGCAGCTTTGTCTGATCGAGCTGCCATTGCAGATAGGCGATTTCCGCATTGATTGTCGCAACCGTTGCCTGATGCAGAGTCAGCGTCTGTTGGGCCTTTGCGATGGCGGATTCGGCGTCGGCCAAAGTTGCCTTCGCTTCCTGTTCCTTTGCGGTCAAGGTGTCGAGCCCCTGACGGGAGTAAAAGCCTGCGGTTGTGATCGGCGTCGCCCGGCGCACATTGTCGCTCGCCAGCCGCAGCTTCGCCGCGGCGTCGTCGCGCTGCGCCTGTGCCGCGGCAATGACATCCCGATCGACCGCGAGCTGCGCCTCGGCTTCGGTCTTTTTCGCCTGCTTCTCGTTCAACGCCAACTGGAAAGGCGTCGGATCGATCATCGCCAGCAATTCGCCTTTTTTCACGGTCTGGTTGTCAACAACATTTACGCTGTCGATTCGGCCGCTGATGTAAGGAGCGACGTTGACGAAATCGGAGGTGACGTAGGCATCGTCCGTGTAAGCGACGAAATATCCCGACGCCCAGTAGAGCGCGAGCGCCAGCACGATCGAGGAGAGCACCAAAAGGACACGACGGCGGTATGCGGTCGTGCCGCCGGGAGACGGGTCCGCGGTCGGCGCCGGAGGTAGTTCGACCTCCGGCGACGGGAGAGGCTCCGCTCTCGCGACTTCCCGCAACGCCGTTTGAGCACTCCGCTCCGACATGACTTCAGCCGATCAGCTGTGAGTGGCCTAGAAACGTCGCCCTGCGACGCGGTGCTGCTTCAGATCAGACCTTTGCGCGAGACAGCTGTCAACCCACCGGGCCGGAGCCTTGCGCACAGCCGTGCCCTTCAACCCCATTTGAATGTCGACTACTCAGTTGTGCAAGTCGATTTGCGTCCCTGCACCCCGTCCGACTTTGCGACTGTGGCCGACTATGATCAAGTCCTCGGGCCGCCGGCGGTCCTCATTCGTGCCGCTCCGCAATGCGCCGGGATTACACCCGGCCATGGCAGTGCTTGAATTTTTTGCCTGAACCGCAAGGGCAAGGAGCGTTGCGCGGGGTGCCGGCCCACGGGGCGCGGGGACCTGCCGGGCGCGGACCGCCACGG
>JBARIB010000848.1:0-3831 GCA_049799535.1 Allostellaceae bacterium
GTTTGGATCATGGATTTGGTCCCTGGGTGAGGCGTTCTTTTGTACGATCATAGAGCTTGGTTGTGCGAGGACTCTCATGCGGCCATTTTCTGGGCGTGCTCGAGACGCGGACGAAGAGCCTACCGTCAAACTCGTCGATACGCCATGGCATCGCCAAAGTCAGCTAGTGGCACCAAGCGTAACGGCCCCGGGCGCAGGCGGCATTTCCGGAGCTGAGGACAGACCGGCCGTACCGTCGACTGGCGCCGACCGCCCGTCCATGACCCGAACCGGACGTCCGGGATGATTTCAGATCCCGCTCCCTTGGGAAACGGCGAATTGGCATCAATCGGTGTATTAGCCGATGCAGTCTCGGAGGCCGGGCGTTTTTGCCGGCGGTTCAGCTAAGCCATGGTTCCGACGGCCTTGCCACCGACTTCAGGCGGGATACGAGAGTTGAGAATGCCCTCAAAAACAGAGGTGCCTTCACCCGCACCGGTCAGGCGAACCTTCGGGTAGTCCCGTTGATCGGACGAGCATCGAGTGTCTCCTCGAGGTGCCGCAAGCCTCGCGGATCTTTGTGATCAAGCCTAAAAGAAGCCCCGGGTCGCGTTGGCAGTTCCAGATTCTGCATAGTCGGCCAGAATCTCGCCGACCCTAATCTCCGGTTCGGCGATATTTCTAGTCGGCATTGTGGTCCTTCGGACCGCGAGTTTAATTCAATTGGTATGCGGTAGCAGCTGCTGGAGATCGGACGGCCCTGCGCCAAGCGCGGATCATTTGCCGGATCCGCATAGACAGCGGACAGGTCCATTTGCCAGGGTTTCTGGAGGTTTCGAGACGTTTCCCTAGCACGGACCAGAGGCCGCGGTCCGAGCGCCGTCCGTCAGGTTTATGTTCATGCCCCTGTCTCCGTCATGAGTGAATCTCAGTAGGCTTGGTTGCCGGGCGACCGGCGCGAAGGGGACTTTCGCTCCTTCAGCGAGAGATGGCCGGTCAGTGAAGGCCCGTGCCGCTCTTGCGGCTCGATCTCTTTTTGCCCTCGCGCCGCAGTGGGCGGGCGGGCGTGATCGGATGTTGACGTTCAGGATCGCGATAACGGCCGCCGTGATGGGCTTTGTCATGGCTCTCACCGCATCTCTGGTACTTATCCAGGTCGCGACTTTTCATGTGGCGGCAAAGGAAGCGGCGTCTGCCGCCATGGATACCGCCAGCGCTAATACCCTCAGCCGCCTCGAAGCTCAGGTGTCGGAGCTGAACGCCGTCGTTCGCGTGCTGTCGACAAATCCCTCTCTCACCGACTCGGACGACCGGAGCGAGGTCGATGGCGCAATCGTCGTCTTCAAAGCAGCGCTGCGCGAACTGTCACAGACGGATAGCCTCTATGTCGGCTACGACAACGGCTGCTGGTTGCAAGTGCGGCGCCTCGACGTCCTCAATCCGACGGAGCGTCAAAAGCTGGGGGCGCCTCCGGCGGCAGTCTACAATATCAATTTGGTTCGGCCGACCCCCGGCGGAGCCCTGCCGATGCGGCGGATCTTCGAAGACGGACAAGGCAATAAGATTGGGGAACTCGATCTGCCGGACTATGGTTATGACGCGCGAAAGCGGGTCTGGTATCGCGATACGATGCAGACAAACGGGCCTCTCGTTTCGTCGCCATATGCCTCTTTCAGCATCGGCACACCGATGATCACTCTGACCGCACCTCTGCAAGGGCATGTGCGCGGTGTCATAGCCACCGATCTCAAGCTCGATAAGTTCAGCGATTGGGTCTACGCCCAGCGCCCCGGAGAGCATGGAACGGCGATAATCTTCGACTCGTTCGGCGCGCTCATCGCGCATCCTGACTTTGCGCGGCTCGTCGAGTACGCGCATACGCATCCCTCCCACCTGCAGCTCCCCGAGATCGGGGAGATCCGCAGCGGGCTGGTCGGCGCAGTAATGCGTAGATGGGATGGCAGTGACCACTATGAAGGGAGCATTCGCGACGACGAGGGACGTGACTACCTCTTCCGCTTACAGAGATTCTCTCAAGGCGACGAATATAGCGGATATTCTCTGCTGCTTGCAGCGGAAGCCGACTTCGCTCAAAGTGTGAGGACATTACAAATTCGCGGAATTATTATTGCGTTAGTCGCGGGAGGATGCTTCATACCAGCGGTCTGGATCTTCGGCAGCCGGATGTCGACTTCGTTGAAACGGATAACCGCTCAGGCGAGCAGGATCCCGACGTTAGCGGCGCCGGACGACGCGCCAATCACATCGCGTGTCGCGGAGATACACGAACTCGGCAGGACTATGGCGGTCGCCCAGCGCAGCATCTGGTCCTTCGCTCGCTTTGTCCCCGAAGATATCGTCAAGGGTATCGTTGACGGCTCGATTTCCACCGAGCTTGGTGGGGTCAGGCGGGAGGTCACCATCCTGTTTACCGACGTCACGAATTTTACCGGCATTGCCGAAGCGGCCGACCCTGACAGTTTGATGCACCAAACCTCACGCCATTTCACCGCACTGACGGAAGCGTTTCTTGCCGAGGGCGGGACTGTCGACAAGTACATCGGGGATTCGGTGATGGTGTTCTGGAATGCTCCCCATTTGCAGTCCGATCACGTCGAGCGGGCCTGTCGCGCTGCCCTCGCGGCCAAGGCGGCGAGCGACGCGCTCAATACTCAATTCGAAGCCGAGGGATTGCCGCCTTTTGCCGTTCGCCTTGGCATTCATTTCGGTGATGCCGTGGTGGGAAATGTGGGCTCGGCGGAGCGTATGAATTATACGGCGCTAGGCAACAGCGTAAATCTGGCGGCTCGTCTCGAAGGGTTGAACAAACAGTATGGGACCACGATCCTCGTCAGCGAAGCTGTCCGCAAGCACGTCGAGCACTGTTTTCGTTTCAAGGCCGTCGCCTCGGTAGTCGCCAAGGGGATGACAACGGAAACGCGCGTCTATGAGTTGGTCGAAGCAATTGCTGAAGACGCGCTTCGCTTACGAAAGGTGCCAGTGTTTTAACGTTCGATTGGAGCGGGGATTTCATCGACAAGCCTTCATTTCAGCCGTCGGAGCGAAGCGAACCGCTACTGCGCCTGGCACGCGCCGCTGCTGGGCGGATCGGGCTGCCAGCACGGCGCACCGGTCTCGGTCATCAGGTGGTTCAGCGTTTCTGCTTCGCGATCGAGCACCGCGCGCGGCTTCTCGCCGCGCAGCACGACGAGCCGGAACGTGTCCATGAACACCCTGTCGAACTCGCCGTCGCGCCGGCCGAGGCCGATCGGCGGCAGCGCGGGCAGCGCATCCTTCGCCGACTGCATCTTTTCGATCGCAGCTGCGGTCAGCTTCAGGCCAGGATCGAGGTCCGGCGGCAACTCGGCTTTTACCACAGGGAAAAAGCCGACGCTGCGAGCGGTGACTATCTGTGTCCGGGGCTCGGTCAGAAACTCGATCAGCGCCATCGCTCCGCCGGGGTCGGGCGCACCCTTCAGCACCGCGAGTCCGGCCAAGACCGGCATGTAGCCCCGCCCCTTGGGCCCGGCAGGGGCCGGGAAGGCGACGAACTCGTCTGGCTTCTGGTGCAGCGCGTCGAACACGCGGGCAATGTGGTCGAAGCCGATCCAGACCTCACCGGAGACCAGCGGTTGCTGCATGAAATTGTAGCTGGTCGAATTCGGATTAACAGTCCTCCATAACGACGCGAACTGCGTCCACATCGCTTCAGCCGGCTCCGAGCGGAACGGAACTACGACGCCGCCGGTGTAGGACGGGTAGAGGTAGCCCTCAAAAAAGCGGTGCATCAGCCCTTGCGGACCGGCCGAAAAGCCGAGCAGGCGCTCACCGGTCTTCTGCTCGATTGTGCGC
>JBARIB010000849.1:0-2345 GCA_049799535.1 Allostellaceae bacterium
TTGCCGAGCTTCCGAGCGTTATGGGGCGGCTCGGACTGGCCAAGCCGCTGATCGTGACCGATCCTTATCTCGTGCGCTCGGGTCATCTTGAGCGCGCCACCGATCAGCTCGACCGCTCCGGACTCCCATGGGCGGTGTTCTCCGATGTCGTCCCGGATCCAACCACGGCCGTCACCGAGAGCGGGGCTCTCCGGTTGGGAGAGGGTGATTTCGACAGCCTTGTGGCGATCGGCGGCGGCAGCTCGATCGATACCGCCAAAGGCATGTCTGTGCTCTTCGCCAATGGCGGGAAGATGCGCGACTACAAAGTCCCGGTTGAAATTCCGAAAGCGGGTCCGCCGATAGTCGCGATCCCGACCACCGCTGGGACCGGTTCCGAGGTGACGCGCTTTACCGTAATCACCGATATCGAGACCGACGAGAAGATGCTGATCGCCGGGCTAGCCTGCTGTCCGATCGCCGCGATCGTCGACTATGAGCTGACTCTGACCATGCCGCTGCGGCTGACCGCGGACACTGGGCTCGATAGCCTGACCCATGCGATCGAGGCTTATGTCAGCCGCCGCGCCAATCCCTTCACCGACGGGCTTGCAAAAAACGCCATGGGGCTCATCGCTCGCCATATTCGCACCGCCTGCAGCGAGCCCTGCAACCGGCCGGCGCGCGAGGCGATGATGCTTGGCGCGACGACCGCCGGAATGGCGTTCTCGAATGCAAGCGTATGCCTCGTGCACGGCATGAGCCGGCCGATCGGCGCCTTTTTCCATGTCCCTCACGGCTTGTCCAATGCCATGCTGTTGCCCGAGATCACCGCCTTCTCGGCCGCAGCGGCGCTGGAGCGCTATGCTGATTGCGCGCGCGCCATGGGAATCGCTGAAGAAGCCGAGGGCAGCCAGGCCGCGGTCGCCCGCCTGCTCGACGAGCTAAGGCGGCTCAATGAGGATCTGGAGGTGCCGACGCCGCGCGCCTGGGGCATTGACGCCGCGCGCTACGAAGAGCTGCTGCCAATAATGGCGAGCCAGGCGCTGGCCTCAGGTTCGCCTGCCAATAACCCGCGAGTGCCAACCCGCGACGAAATTATCGAACTCTATAAGCGGGTATACGGGTGAGCTGGCGGCCCCTACCCTATTGGAGCTTGACCTGGATCTCGTCGCCGACAACGCGAACGGGATAGGTCTTCAGATCCTCCGTCGCCGGCGGGTCGAGGACCTTGCCAGTGCGGACATCAAAGCGTGCGGCGTGCAGCGGGCATTCGATTAGCTCGCCGTCGAGCCAGCCGTCGGAAAGTCGGGCGTAGGCATGGGTACAAATATTGTCGGTCGCAAAGAGGCTGCCGTCGACATCGTAGAGCGCTATCGAACGCCCCGCTACCTCGACACCGAGCACCTCGCCTTCCGCTAGCTCGCTGCGTGCTGCCGCCCGGACCCAATTCATGCCGTCCACGCTCATCCTACCTCTTTACAGCTGAACGGGGCATGGCACCGAGTTGCACTGGATGCAAGGCCTAAACCGAGCTGTCCGGCGAGAACGCCTTGAACGCGATGATCGTAAATGTGTCTTTAACGCCGGGGAGGGTCTGTAGCCGCTCGGTAACGAAGCGGCCGATATCCGTACTCTCGGCTAGATAACATTTCATTAGCAAATCGTATTGTCCGGAGGTCGAATAGACCTCCGATACCTGCTCTATATTGAGAACGGCTTCGTCGGCGACGGCGTAAGCCTTGCCGAGGTCGCATTTGACCATGACGAAGATGGTCTTCATAAGTCGAGGGCCCCTTTAGGGACGGGCGACAACCCGAGGGGGCTTGGCAAGGAACGCAGGCAGGTGGTCGCCAAATCCGATGACCGGCTGATCCTGCTGTGGTTTTCGGGGAATTTGCGGCTCTGCCCGCGCGGTCCCGCCATGCGCGAAAGAGGTAGCCTCAGAGCCATTGACGCTTGTCGGCGGTGCCTGGACCAGTCCCCGCCGGGGTTCGCGGCGCTCTCGCCGACTGTCGGCCGGCCGCGGGGGTTTGCGGGCGTCGGCTGTGCGGGCGCGCTGGGGATGGTCGGACCTGACCGGCCGGCGCGATCCGCGTCTTCGAGTTTGCTCATATTCGAGCTCGGCGGTCTCTATCCCGTCGATAGCTAGCAGTGGAATTTCCTTGCCGATCAGTTTGACGATCGCGGCGACCTCAGAACCGTCCTCGGGCGTCGCAAGCATAAAGGAACGGCCTTCCCGGCCGGCTCGGCCGGTGCGGCCGATGCGATGCACATAATCCTCGGCATGGCTTGGTACGTCGAAGCAGAAAACGTGGCTCAAACCTTGGATATCCAGGCCCCGGGCGGCAACATCGCTGGCGACG
>JBARIB010000850.1:0-2935 GCA_049799535.1 Allostellaceae bacterium
CGGCGATGTCGTCGTCGATCGTTTCCATGCGCTTCTTGGTCAGCGGGCCGGTGTCGTGGACGGTCTGCTTGCCCAGCCTGCCGAAGCGCGGGTCGATCGTCGCGTCGTCGGTGTCGGTGGCCTTGCACTCCAACACTCCGCGCGGACCGAACCTCTCGCGAAAGTGAGGAAAATCCGACCCCTTGGGGTAATCGGGCAGTTCCGGCTCTTCCTCCGCGTTCAGGTGGTATAAATTGCCGTAGAACTCGTCGAAGCCGTGCACCGTCGGCAGGTATTCGTTGCGGTCGCCGAGGTGGTTTTTGCCGATCTGCGCGGTCGCGTAGCCCAACGGTTTGAGCAGTTCGGCGATGGTCGGGTCTTCCTTGTGCAGACCAACGGTGGCGGCCGGCAGGCCGACTTTGGTCAACCCGGTGCGCAATCCGTGCTGGCCGGTGATGAACGACGATCGTCCGGCCGTGCAGCTCTGCTCGCCGTAGCAGTCAGTGAAGCGCATGCCTTCCTGGGCAATGCGGTCGATGTTGGGCGTTCGGTAGCCCATCAACCCGTCACTGTAGCAGCTCAGGTTGGTAATGCCGATATCATCGCCCCAGATGACGACGATGTTTGGCTTGGCTGCTGCTCTCGATCTAGCCATCTCGATCTCCTTTCGTTGGTCGGGTGGTCTCGTAAGTGCTCAGTGGTCTCGGCTACTCGGCGCGTCGCGCTACGCGAGGCGGAACAGCACCGCAAAGAAGGCGAAAAGACCAACGCCGATGAGGAGAATGGCGACCGCCATGACCGGCGTTTGCATACTTTCCGTGGTGACGCCGGCAATTGGCGTGAACGGTTCGCCCCACAGATAACGAAGGCCCCACCGATACTGCCAAATGGAAATGACGAGTGCCAGGACACCGCATACAATCAGGGCCAACCCCAAATATTCCGGCGCGGTCGGAAGATACGCGGAGCGGGCTCCGGGCGACTGTTGCAAATGGTTGAGGTACTGGACGATCGCAAAGCCGAAGCCGATCAGCGCCACGGCGGTGCGCAGCCACGACATTATCGTGCGTTCGAGGGCAAGGCGGGTGCGCAGCCAGGCAAAGTGGCTGTCTGCGGTGACCCGTACTTCAAACCTGCCAGCATGAGCGGCGGCGGTTGGATCTGCCATGCCCGGTTCCTCTTTGCCGACTAGCTCGCGGGACCTAGGGCGAGGCCCAGGCTTCCCTTAGATTCGTTCAATTGGCTCCCGCTTGACAAAGAACATCCGCGCCAGCCTGCCTTCGCCGAGCGCCTCCTCGAGGACACGAAAGGCGCAATACGGGAGCAGCACCATCAGCATGATAAGATAGCCGGCGAGCGTTTCCTCGAGGCGAGAACCAAAGAGGTCGCCGAGCGATGCTGGAATCGATCGGTGGTGGAAGAGGCCGACGACGGCTTCCTCGATGATCGTCATGATAATCAGCAGTACCAGCAAGCCGAACGCCTTCTGTAGCGTCGGCCAGATCAGCGGGGCAGTGGTGCTGCGTCCACCGATTCTCATGGCCTCACCGAGCAACATGAATTTCGCCAATAACACGGCCTTGACGATGGCGATGCCCCAGGGGGTGAATTCGATGCCCTCGGTACGCAGCACCGCCGTCTTCATCAAGATCACCGCTCCGATGGTGATGTACAGATAAAGAGAAATGAACACGAGCTCTTTGAGCTCGTGCATCGCACGTTGGTGCAGCGGGGGTTTAGCGGTTGTCTCAGTTATCACGATAATCTCCTGCCGCGTCCTTCCGGTTATAAACTGTTTATAGTCAACCTGCTTTTACTGCCGTGCCATGGCGATGCGGATAGCGTCCTCCGGCGAGACGAGGTGATCCGAGCTCTCGGCCGCATCGCCGATGGCGAGCTGCACCCCCTTGACCGTTCCGTTGAAAGCATTGCCGCGCGAGCCGTAGTCCGGGGAGACAGGGGCGCCGCTGTCCTCGCCGACGTCGCAGCCGTCGTCGGCGGAGAAGACTATCGCCTGCGTCATTGGGATGGCACCTTCGCCGACCTTCTCGCCGTCGACATAGAGCGTCACCTGACCGCCCTTGCCGAGGCCGCCGCCGGCATAGGCAAACTCCATGCGTACCTGGTGCTCGCCCGCCGGCAATGCCCGCGAGGCTTCAACGTAGTAGTGATTCACCCCCGCCACGTTGTAGCAGTATTTGAGCTTGCCGTTCTTCGCGTAGAGGCTCCAGCCGCCGATGTTGGCACCCTGGGCGATGATCACGCCCTCCGCCCCCGCCTCCGGGACCTCGATTTCGGCGGTGACGGAGTGCGACTTGTTTTTAATGCTGAGGACGCAATTCTCCGACAGGCGCCCCATGCCGCCGAACAGCAGCTGCGTCTTCCCTTTGATCAGCACCGGCCGGCCGGCGGTGTCCGGGTTCATCTTCTCGGCAACCCGGTCGTCGATCGGCAACACGTTGTAGCGCGTCGCCTCGATCAGCCACAGACTCTGCAGCTCGTGGAGCTTCTCCGGCATTTGTTTGGCGAGGTCATTGGCCTGGCTCCAGTCCTTGCTGGTGTCGTAGAGCTCCCAGACATCGTCGTCGAGGGCCACGGTCTTCCGGCCGACGAGCACCCACGGTGTGCCGTGCTTCGTTACCGCAGTCCAGCCCTTGTGGTAGATGCCGCGATTGCCGAACATTTCGAAATACTGCGTCTCATGCCGTTCCGGGGCCTTGGCGTCGTCGAACGAGTACAGCATGCTCACACCCTCGATCGGCCGCTGCTGTACACCGTTGACAGAAACCGGCTCGGGCAATCCCGCCGCCTCGAGGATCGTCGGCGCCACATCGATGACATGGTGGAACTGCGAGCGGATTTCGCCTTTGGCCTTGATGCCGTTAGGCCAGTGCACGATGGTGCCATTGCGGGTCCCGCCCCAGTGGGAGGCGACCTGCTTGGTCCACTGGTAGGG
>JBARIB010000851.1:0-1785 GCA_049799535.1 Allostellaceae bacterium
GAAACGTACTGGGTTTTTGACGTTTACCAGGAATCATCGATCCGATTAAGTTGTATTTAACCAAGCCGGCTATTCAACCTGATCGGAAGCCGCTCTAATGGCGGCGATGCGGGACTGAGATGAAATCCAGGCTGCGATAGGACACCTCGAATAACCCGATTTGAGCGAAGATTTGGACACGCGGCGAACGGGCCGGCGAGGGTATCGGGCTGATCAGCGGGGTCGGACGCCAAGTTGTGCCGGGTTTTCGGTATCAATGGCCGCGGCATCCTCACGCAGGCGCAACTCGGCCGTTGAGCCAGGCCAGCCGGGAGAAGTTGTAAGCCAGATTGGCCAGGCCGATCTTGACCCGGGCGCGGAGGATGCCGACGGTGCGCACGAGGAGCCCGAGCCGGCATTTCTGGGCGGCGAAGACATGCTCGACGCGCGAGCGTACCCGGGCGCGGGTGGCGTTGCCGCGGGCGATGTGCGTCGGCATCTTCTTGGCTCTGGGTTTTTTGCGCTGGAATTGCGGCTTCAGACCGTGGCGCTCGAGCAAGGCCAGATTGGCCGCCGAACGATAGGCGGTGTCGGCCCACACATCGCTGGCGGTGTTGTCACGATCGAGCACCGCGCCGAGCTGGCCGCCGTCATAAGCCGCCGCGTGGGTGATGGTGTAGCGCCGCAGCAAACCGTGTTCGCGGTCGATGCCGACATGGTTCTTGTAGCCGAACACCGGCACCGCGATCTCGACCTGGCGCTGGTGGCCTTCGCCTGGCATGGCCATGCGCTTTTGGCCGCGCTTGATGGTCCAGCGCCCGTCGCGGTCAATCTGCGCCCGCCGCGCCGGCTTCCAATCGGCCGGTGTGCCGCCGCCCTTGATCGCTTCCTTCTCGGCCCGGGTCAGCCGCGGCCGACGCGCTTCGATCACCGTGGCGTCGATAATCTGCCCGCCCATCGCCAGCCAGCCCTTGGCCCGCAGCAGCGCATCGAACTGGGCGAACAGCCGTTCCGCAGCGCCGGCCCGCGCCAGTTGCTCGCGGTATAGCCAGATCGTCTTGGCGTCCGGCACCGGCTCGTGCAAGGCCAACCCGACAAACCGCATGAACGACCACCGGTCGCGCAGCCGGTACTCAGTCTGGTCGTCCGACAATGTGTACAGTGTCTGCAACACCAGCACCTTAAACATCAGCACCGGGTCATAGGGCGGGCGGCCGCCCTTTGCCCGATCCGAGCGCGACAGCGCTGCTTCCAGGGCGCCGCGAAACCCCTCAAAATCCACCACCTGAGCCAGCCGTTCCAATGGATCGCCCGCCGCCGACAATGCCTTCAGCCGCTCCTCGCCATCAAAAAATCCGGGTTGCCCCACCATCGCCGATCCCCCGCATCCCCCATCTCAGCAGCGAGCGATTCGTCGCAAAAAACAATCAGTTTTTAGAGGTGTCCGCTTGCGTCTCGGATCTTCCGCCTGCGAATGGGCCGAGCCGAAGCCGGTCGGATGTCAGCACTGCGCCAATACAAGCGACGCGCGCACGCCAATTTGGGGTTAACGATGAACCATCGCGCTGCAGAACCCGAAGGATCGCTTCGGGTCGACTTCCGCGGTTCGATCGCGGTGCCGCGAACGTCCGGAATCGGCGTGCGCCGTGCAAAGGCGGCGCTTTGCAGTGGGTGCAAGACCCACCCGGCGATTCGCTCCAGCCGGAAGCAATCGGAGCAGTCATGGAGGTAACGAAATGGCTGAAGCCTTCGAATAGCGGTCACGACTTGGTGACCGCGCGAGTGTGCAGGCCGCAACGCGAGTGA
>JBARIB010000852.1:0-4256 GCA_049799535.1 Allostellaceae bacterium
CAACATGTCGCTGATCCAGGCTTCGACCGATCCGTGCATCGCATGCATCGATCGGTAGCAGGCGGCACCAATGAAAGCGGAACCCATGCAGACACGGTACGCGCGCCAAACGGTGCTGAAGGAGATCGGTCAAGCTGGACAGCAGATGCTTGGCGGCGCGACGGCCGTGGTCGCCGGCTTGGGCGCGCTCGGCACCAACAGTGCGAACCTGTTGGCGCGCGCCGGTGTCGGCACATTACGTCTGGTGGATAGAGACATCGTCGACTGGACCAACCTGCAGCGGCAATCCCTGTTCGAGGAGGAAGACGCCGCCCAATCACTGCCAAAGGCGGAAGCGGCGGTGCGATACCTGAAGCGGGTCAACTCTGCGATCCGCTACGAGCCGATCACCGACGACATCAACCCCGGGAACATCGAGCGGAGCGTAGCCGGGGCAACCGTCGTGGTCGACGGGTTGGACAATTTCTACACGCGGGCGCTTCTCAATCAGGCGTGCGTCAAGCATGGAATTCCATGGCTCTATGGCGCGTGCCTCGGAACCTATGGAAGCGCCGCCACGATCATTCCGGGGGTTTCGGCGTGCCTGAACTGCCTGTTGCCGGATATTGGGCAGGCGACCACCCCGCCGCTGACCTGCGAAACGGTGGGCGTGCTCGGCCCGGTCGCGGCAATGGTCGCGGCGTGGCAGAGCTCCGAAGCCCTCAAGATCATGGTCGGCAAGAAGGATATGGTATCCCCCCATCTCGTTCACGTCGATCTGTGGCAGAATGATTTCTCGATCTTGCCGATGACGCGGGTCGCCGGCTGTGCCGTGTGCGGCCAACACAAATTCGACCTTCTCGAACACGGCAGTCGCCTAGCGACGGCGTCGTTATGCGGGCGCGACGCGGTACAGATCGTCCCGCCATCATCGTCCAGTATCGATTTCGATCTGCTGCGCCAGACCCTCGGTCGGATCTTCACGCTCGAACAGAACCCCTACCTGCTCAAATTCCACGCCGACGACCATGACGTGGTGGTGTTCCCTGACGGCCGCGCAATGGTCTTTGGTACTTCGGATCCGAATGCAGCGCTGAGCCTCTACGGCAAATACATCGGAGGCTGACGCGCATGACCAAGGGCACGATCTACCTCGACAACGCAGCGACGACCTGGCCAAAGCCCGAAGAGGTCTATCGCGCCGTCGATACGGCAATGCGCGAACACGGCGCCAACCCGGGCCGCGGCTCGTACCGGATGTCGGTCGACGCGCAGCGCATGGTCGACGAGACCCGGCAAGAGGTCTGCGACCTATTCAATGCGCCGGCTCCCGAGCGGGTCATTTTCACGCTGAACTGCACCGACGCGCTGAACCTGGCGTTGAAAGGCCTGATCAAATCCGGCGACCGGGTGGTGACCGGGCCCTATGAGCACAACTCCGTCACGCGCCCGCTCTCCTCGTTGCGCCGCAGCGGGGCGCAGGTCACGGTGGCGAAACCGACCAAGACATTCGGCATAGATCTCGATCATTTCCGTGAGCTCTGCCGCGATCGTCTCGATTACGTCGTCCTCTCGCACGTCTCGAACGTCACGGGCTGCGTGTCGCCGGTCAAAGCAATTGCCGAGGTTACCCACGAGCGGGGTGGATTGCTCATTCTCGATGCGGCGCAGAGCGCCGGGGACCTCGACATCGACATGCAAGATTGGGGCGTCGACGTCCTGGCGGCTCCGGGACACAAGGGGCTCTACGGACCAATGGGTACCGGCGTGCTCGTCCTGTCCGCGTCGTTGCCGGTGAAGCCCTTCCGCGAAGGCGGCACTGGCTTCAAGTCGGAAAGCCCGGAGCAGCCCGAGGAGTACCCCTGGCGGCTCGAGGCGGGAACCCTCAACCTGCCGGGCATCGCCGGGCTGGCCGCCGGGGTCCGTTTCGTCAAATCCGTCGGCGTAAACGCCATCGCCGAGCACGAAGCCATGCTCGCACGGGTGTTGGCCGACGGGCTGCGGCAGATCGATGGGATCAGCGTCTTTTGCGACCCGGCGCTGCGTACCGGCGTCGTCTCGTTTCGGCTCGATGCCGGGGACGTCGCTCTCACCGGGACGATCCTCGACGAGTCATTTGGGATTGCCGTGCGCGCCGGGTTGCATTGTTCCCCGGCAGCGCACCGGGCCATCGGGACTTTTCCCGAAGGCACCGTGCGCGTCAGCTTCGGCCAATTCAACACCCGCGAGGATGTCGACGCGCTCGTCGCCGCCGTCCGTCAAATCAAAAACATGCATGCCGCTGATCGATCCGTTCGAGCTTAGGGTCACCTATAAGGGTCGGTGACGCATCGCCGCAACCGGCGCAGAAGCTTACTAGGCGTTGGCGAGATCGAACAGCCTCTGGATCCTATCAGAGAACGACATCGTCAGATGGTTCGCCAGCGCGCTCCTTTCGAGCTCGTCCAAGGCGATTGAGCGACCGGTGGTCTCAATCTTTTCCCATAGTGATCGCCCGGTCCAGCTGGACCGGGTTTGATTTTAACGGCCCATTTCGCGCGGAACGCAGCGGGTTGCCGGCGGCTGAGGAGCGGACGATCAGGGCCGGTTTGCACGTGAGAGGGCTTTCGGGGTGACCTCCGCTCACGACGACGTGTTCAGTAAACCAAAACTGACGGCGCTTTACCCGAATTCACTCGGTTTAATTTGGAAACCACTGAAACCCCGTCCATTTCGAGTCCGAGGGTTGAGAGAGGGACCGATGGACAGGCTCAGATTTGGACTGGAAGTCGTCTGTTTGGCGATGCTGCTTTGTCTGGTGATGCTGCTCGCCGGATGCGCATCGGCGGTCGGCGATGCCGATGCGGGACCGAACCCCGGCGGCGGCTTCTATACCGCTCCCAACATCAATGTGGGACAGATCAACCCACCACCGTTCTACGGCGGCCACGAGCTGGCAGCACGGCCTAGATGATTGCTGAGGCTGCGCTGACGCAAATTTTTTGCAGGACAATTCAGCACCGCCGAAAGCACCATAGGGTCTGTCTCAGTAGAGTGCCTTCAGTCGAGGAGGTGGGTCATTTCCGTCACCGATATCGGCGATCACGCCAAGGCCGGCAACTCCTCGCAAGACCGGCTGAGGGCGAGCGGGTCGGATCGGCGAGCGGCGCGAACTCGGCCAGCCACACGCCGTCGGCAAATTCCGGCACCAACCGACGCGCAGCCGCGAGGGCGAGCCGCGTCTTGCCAATGCCACCCGGGCCGGTCAGCGTCACGAGCCGATGCGCGGCGGCAAGGCTCAGGATCTCATCTAGCTCATCGTCCCGGCCGATCAGCTCGGAAACCAGCTCCGGCAGGTTCGTCGGCGGCAGGGCCGATGCGGGCTCCACCGCGGCCGCGCCCGCGCTGGCGCGCTTGCCTGGGATCGCTGGCAGAAGGCGAATCTCGCCGGTGAACTGGTAGCCGCGTCCGGAAACCGTGCGGATCAGCTCGCGTTCCGCCCCGAAGGCGGCGCGCAGCGCCGAGATCTGGGCTTGCAGATTGTTTTCCTCGACGACCCGATCGGGCCACACGCGCGCCATCAGCGCGTCTTTACTGACGACGGCTCCGCCCGCCTCGATCAGCGCCATCAGCACGTCGAAGGCGCGCCCGCCAAGCTTGATCGGCTGACCATCGGCCAGCAGCTCGCGACGATGCGGCAACACCCGGAAACGACCGAACGCGACGCTCGCCAGTGACTCGGAAGCGGGATCCATCGGCCGCCATTATAGGGGCGCGTCCCCACTTTTCAGATTTTTTCAGAACAGACCGCGAGCTCAACGCCGGCCCGCGTAAATATCGGATTTTTCAGATCTATTCACCCGGCGCCCAAAGACTTAACAAGCGCTGCCGCTTAGCTTAGCGATGTTCGACCCTTTCTGCTCGGAAGGTCCTCATGCAGCGCCGCGACCGCCGCGCGAACCCGCGCCAAATTGCCAACCGCCACAAACTGCGGCGATGGTCTGCAATGAACACAAATACTAACCCGCCGCCGCGCGGCGCAAACCGGTCGAGCTCGGCAACAGCCGACGCGGCTCTCGAATTCGGACGGTTCCGCGTGCTGTTGCGCCAGCGGCAGCTGCTCGCCGACGGTGTCCCGGTCGAACTGGGTACGCGCGCCTTCGATCTCCTTCTGGTCCTGTTGGAGGCCGACGGCTCGCTCGTCTCGAAAGACGAGCTCCTCAACCAGGTGTGGCCGGGCGTCACAGTGTCGGAAGGGAACCTCAAGCTTCAGGTCTCCGCATTGCGCAAAGCGCTTG
>JBARIB010000853.1:0-3035 GCA_049799535.1 Allostellaceae bacterium
CAGATGTCGAGGCCGGCCGTTTCCTGCGCACGCAAATAGACCGAAACCGCGTCCTCGTATTGTTCGCGATAGCGCAGGTTCATCATCGCCTCGAGGAAGCTCTGTGAACCGAGGCCCGCCGTATACCAGCTCGGCCGCGGCAGCGATCCGATGATCGAGGTCGGCAAGGTGACACCGGCTGATGCTTTGTACATGACACCTCCCCTTTATGATTTGGCTTCTACAGTAATTACCTTGCAACGAAGAAGGCGGTTCTTGTCGGCAGACAAATTCGACGCTTCACTGGCGACAACCGGATCCCTTTCTCGACGGCAAGAGCGGCGCGTGTATGGGTCCCGGCTTTCGGGGGGACAGCAGTGCCGTGCTTGGTTTCGTCTGGGGCCGGTCGGCCGACGGGTAGAAAACTCTCTGTAGGCGGAATTTCGCATTCGCACACGCCTCAATGCGGCTTCTGGTGACCGATCGCCCACACGTAATCTGCGACGGCGGCGAGATCGGCTTGGGGGAGCTGGGTGCCACCCATGGGTGGCATCACCCCCTCGTGTTCCTTGGGCTTCGGTACACCTTGGGCGATGGTCCGCCTAATCGCCTGGACGCTGCCGTTGCCCCACAGCCATTTGCCGCTCGTCAAATCGGAGCCCAGGGCCGAGCCCTTGCCGTCGGTGCCGTGACATCCCGCACACGTTCCGCCGTCGGCCTGTCCGTGGAAAATACGATAACCCAAGGCGACTTGGTCCAGCGATCCGCCCGGCGGTATCGGGAGTGGGCTCGCGCCGGCGTTGGGGTGAATGCCCTCCGGCGGCAGAGCATTGCTGGATGTCGCGGTCTGTGAGGTGGGAGGCGAGGGCGCCGCGGCTGCAATTCCGGCGGCTCTGTTCCCGCCCTGAAAGGTGACGCGCCAAATCCGACCGCCCTGATCGTCGGCGATATACAATGCTCCGTCGGGCCCAACCGCCAGCCCGGTCGGGCGATGTGCCGCCTGGCCCGGCCGCTTGATCGCCCCAGCGAAGCCGTCCGCGAAGACGACGAACGGCCCGGAAGCCTTGCCGTCGGCCAATGGCTGGAACACGACGTTGTAGCCGCCTTGGGGTTCCGGCGCGCGGTTCCATGATCCATGGAATGCGATGAAGGCGCCGTCTTTGTAGGCGGACGGGAACTGGCTGCCCTCATAGATCAGCATGTCGTTGGGCGCCCAATGGGCCGGGAACGCCGCTATCGGTGCTTCCTTCTGCGCGCAGACGCCCACGGCCTTTCCGCCATCGCCACCATATTCCGGGGCGAGGACCAGCTTCTTCTGGGCATCATCGTAATAGCATTCCGGCCAGCCGAAATCGCGACCTTGCCGCAGCTCGACCAACTCCTCGGCCGGCTGGTTGGCGTTCTGCACCAATGTGTAAAGCTTGGGCCAGTTCTGCCCGAATTGGTCCCGGCCATGCTGAGTCGCTAAAATCCTGCCCGCCGAATCAAAGGAGATCCCCTCGCCATTGCGGAGACCCGTGACGAAGCGCTCCGCGGGCGAGAAATGCTGATCCAGCCGGTTGGCATCGTAGCGCCAGGTGCCGGCTCGGGTCTCCAATTCCGTGCAGGGGTTGTTGCCCGGCACATTCGGCATGCGGTTCTGGCTCTGGCACGAATTCGTGGCAGATCCCAAGTCGACATAGAGGCTGCCCTGAGGGTCGATCGCGAAGGGATGCATCGGATGGTCGCCGGTCAGCGGCAACCCCGACACGACGGTCTCCGGCGCTCCGGTCGGCGCCAGCCCATCCGTCGGCAGCTGGTAGCGCACGATGCGATCGTTTGTCTCGGCATAGACGTAGCCTTTGTAGATCGCGACACCGGTTCCTCCCGCGTTGCCGTCCGCCTTGGTCGGACCAAAGCGGACGATCTTGTCGGCCCGGCCGTCGCCCTTGGTATCCTGCAGCGCAATCAGAAACCCGCCGGGCGGGGGCGTGTCGTTGTGGTAATAACGACCGCTCCAGGTATTGACATAGACGACCCCGTTCGGAGTCACCGCGAGGTGCCGGGCATGGCCTAGCTTGTCTGCAAAAACGGTGGCGCAGAAGCCTGGAGAGAGTGTAATCCCTCCGTTATCACCGGCGCAGGCGCCGGAATCCGCCGTCGGGGCTTGGTTGGTCGCTTGAGCATGGACTCGTGCTCCGGCCGTCAGTAACACTCCTGAAACGAAGACGGCCGCGGCATTCAAGGGCCACTTTCTTTGACATCTTGCACGAGGATTCATTCTTGCCGGCTCCGTGAGACGAGCGACTGCGATTGCGCTCCTCGCAAACGCCGGTCAGCAAGCCTTGCTCCCTCTGGGACGCCGCTTCTTGTCTATGGCGGCATGCGGGCTCATTTTTGTCAGAGGCTGTGAAGAGGAGGCGCTCTTGACCATCGTCCTCGACCACACGATCGTTCCGGCCCGCGACAAGGAAGAATCGGCACGTTTCTTCGCGCGGATATTCGGCCTCGAATACAAAGGCCCGGTCTCGCACTTTGCGCCAGTACGCATCAACGAGACCTTGACGATCGACTTCGACAATTGGGATAGCTTCGAGCGGCACCACTATGCCTTCAAGGTCAGCGAAGCGGAGTTTGAAGGGATCTTCGACCGGGTCCGCGGTGAGGGCCTCGCCTATGGCAGCGGGCCGCGCTCCGCAGAGAATATGGAGATCAATCATCGCAATGGCGGCCGCGGGTTCTATTTCCGCGACCCGAATGGTCACCTGCTCGAGGTGCTGACCGCGTAGTGAAGTTATTCAGATCAAAGCGGGCCCGTCATTGCGAGCGCAGCGAAGCAATCTCATCGGCAGTGCATCGACACGGTTCGAGATTGCCGCGTCGCCCTACGGGCTCCTCGCAATGACGAAGTCGAACGAAAGGGGTGTCATGTCGCAGACTTTCGATCAGAGGCCACCCGTGGCGGTGGGCCATGTCCGGCTTCCGGCAACCGATGTCGCCACTGCCGAACGGTGGCTCGTATCCGTCGGCTTACGCCCGATATTCGCCGATGATAACCTCGCCGTCCTCGAGCTTCG
>JBARIB010000854.1:0-2151 GCA_049799535.1 Allostellaceae bacterium
TCTTCCGCCAAGAGCGGCCGCAGATGTTTGTCGATCTCCTCCAACGGGGCGTATTTGAAGGCTTCATAGGTGCCCTTTTGCCGCTTGCCTTTGTCGATTTCGTAGATAGCTGACCTGTTCTTGACGATCTTGATGCCGGCGAGCTTTTTTAGGATCCGGCCCTTCGCCGCGTTGTATGCAAGCTCGGCCTCTTTCGCCTTGAGCCGCTCGTACATTGCCATCACGCGTTCGAGCTTTTCGACATTGGCACGGGGATCGAGCGCGATCCTTTCAACCAGCGCCAAAACCGTCGAGGGGTTGTCTGATGGTCGCGCGGGCAACCGCTACACGGTGTCGTCGTCCTTAAGCGCCAAGCTGGCGCGCTTTCCGAGGCGCGCAAACCGCTCGTTGCGTTGCTGCAGCTCGGTGTTCGCCTGCCGGAGACTGGGCGGCCTCTGACATCACTTCTCTCCCAATGCGTTCAGATAAGGTACCTTAAGTACCTAATAAGTCAAGTGCGTTTTATACCAAAAATGAATTTCTGGCAAAGATGACCTCTTGCCAGATTTCCATCGGGATCGAATTTCGAGCTTGCTATGCATTAAGCGGATCTGGTACTCTTAGTACCTCATTAGGCGGTAATATTCGGAAGCAATGAGGACGCCTGCCGATCGTCTAAGGGAAGCCCGCGAGGCCGCGGGGTTTGCTGGCCCGACCGAGGTTGCGGAAACCTTTGGGTGGAACAAAAACACTTATAAGAGCCACGAGAACGGTATTCGAGGGATCTCGACGAAGAAAGCACACGAGTACGCGCGAGGATTGCGGACGACTCCGGAATGGATCCTCTATGAAAGAGGCCCAGGTCCACTAAATCGTGGACAAAAAGAAACTACGAGGGGTGAGATTTTGCCTGACGAGGAGACGCTTGAACTCTCTATAAGCCAAGCTTTGCGGTTCGTGGTCAGCCGAGATCCGCGTAGGATAGCTAGAGCAACGATGGTTCTTTACAAGCTGCTGAGCGGGCGGAAGCAGAGAGGCGAGACGATAAATGACGAAACCACTTTCAAAGCCATGCTTGAAGCGCTGATGCGCGATCCAGGAGAGGAGGAACCGCCGGATAGTGAGGCACAGTGGCGACCAGCAGTGATGTAAGGATTGCGCAAACCATCCACAGTAGAGAAGCCTCACTCTGCCAACCCAGAGATATGGCGACGCCTCCCGCAACCGCAGCGACCACAAACTCGCCCTTGTTTTGCGTTCAATTCGCGTACAAAGCCGCCGGCATCACGCCCAGCCTAACTGCGCCGGTTCCGGATTTTTGGACAGCGGAATAAGCTGAGGGCTGACCGGTCCAAAAAGACCTGAGACGTGGGCGTAAAGCGGAAGCAGCAGAGCGCAGAATTCGAGGCACGAGTGGCGATGGTGGCGCTTTCGGTGGAGAAGACCCTGGCGGAGCTGTCGGCGGAGTTTGGGGTTCATCCGACGATGATCAGCAACTGGGAGCAGGAGCTGGTGAAACGTGCGGCCGAGCGGTTTGCGCGCGGCAATAAGGCGCCAGCGGTCGAGGACGCGTGGAAGGATGATCGACGATCTGCACCGGAAGATCCGGCAGCTCCAGGTCGAGCGCGATTTTCTTGCCGGGCAGCCCGCCATCGGCGACGCCATGGTGGCGACCGCCGTCCTCGATCGCCTGCTTCACTCAGCCACGTGATCACCATGCGCGGCGACAGCTATCCGCTGCGTGAGACGCGCGCACCGGCTTGCTGAAGGAACCGGTGATCGCACCGAGCATGCCAGCACAGGCATGCCAGGAGCTTGCCCGGGTGGGTACACAGCGACCTCCCCGGGCGCCGCACCGCGTGAGTCGTGGAACCGCGCGGGTCTCTCCTGTGCACTACTGGACAAGCCGCCCGACCGAACCTCTGGGCAACATCACTAAACCTGGGCCCAGTTCTCAATGGCGAATAAGGTCCAAAGTTGGATATTCGAACCGAGGGTCAAGTGACCGAAAAGCGGCCCTGGTCGAGCCGCATCTATTGCGTCGTGGATCGGCGCGCTCGCCGGCTCGGGGCTCGCGAGTTATGATAACGAATAGAGCGTTCATGCGCCCGTCCTCTGACCGGAGCCCTCAATCGAGGCGGAATAATGGGCATACCATGTCGATCCCGAACC
>JBARIB010000855.1:0-1622 GCA_049799535.1 Allostellaceae bacterium
GCCCCGCCTACCCCATGCGGGAATCCTGGGTCATCGGTCGTCCAATTCGCCAGATCGCCGTTCTCGGCGACCTCAAAAGCGCCGAGCAGGGCCAGATCGAGATGGCCGCCGCGGATCATCAGGAATGAGTCGGTGTGGTGCACATAGCTACCGCCGGTCACCAATGTTATCGGCTGCTTGCCGGCGTTGATGAGGTCCCAGTCGACCTCATTGTCCGAAGGAGCCGGTCCAACCCCGAGGACGCCGTTCTCGCTGTGCAAAACGATCTCGCGATCGCTCGGGATGAAATCCGAAACCATCGTCGGCAGCCCAATGCCGAGATTGACATAGGCGCCGTCAGCGAGGTCCTGCGCGGCCCGCCACGCGATTTGACGACGTTTGAGCGGCATTCGGTTTCTCCTCCTACACCGGCACGTGGACCACGCGGTCGACGAAGATGCCGGGGGTGACGATCATTTCAGGATCGAGTTCGCCGAGCTCGACGATGTGGCGGACCTGGGCTATCGACAGGTTCGCGGCCATCGCCATCGTCGGGTTGAAATTGCGGGCCGATTTTCGGTACGTCAGGTTGCCCCAGCGGTCGGCGCGATCGGCTGCGAGCAATGCGACGTCGCCCTTCAAGGGTTTCTCCAACACGTAGGTGCGGCCGTCGATCTCGCGATGCTCCTTGCCTTCGGCGAGCCTGGTTCCGACCGCAACCGGCGAATAGAAGCCGCCGAGCCCGGCGGCGGCGCAGCGCATCCGTTCGCTGATGATCCCCTGAGGTACAAGCTCCAATTCGATGCGGCCCGCCGCATAAAGCTCCTCGAACACGACCGATCCGGAGCTGCGCGGAAACGAGCAGATGATCCGCCTGACCCGTCCTGTTGCGAGCAGTGCCGCGAGCCCTCTGCGCCCGGTCCCGGCGTTGTTAGCGACAACGGTGAGGTCGCGAGCCCCCTGCTCGATGACCGCTTCGCACAATGCATCGGGCAATCCGGCACCTCCGAACCCGGCGCACAGGATCGTCGCGCCGTCCGGTATGCCGGCAACCGCCTCGGCGAGACCCCTTACGCGTTTGTCAATCATAATCAGAAGCCGACGGCGTCGCCGCCCTTGAGCGCGAGCATCACCCGCGCCTCCTCAGGGGTGGCGATTTCGAGCGAGAGGTTCTCTACGATCGAGCGCACACAGCTAACCTGATCGGCATTGCTCTCGGCGAGCTTGCCTCTGCCGATCCACAGCGAATCCTCGAGCCCGACCCGGACATTGCCGCCCATGATCGCGCCCATCGACACGAGCGGCAATTGGTGACGGCCGGCAGCAAGGATCGACCACGCGTAGGCATCGCCAAAGAGCTTGTCGGCGATCCGCTTCATATGGACGACATTTTCCGGATCCGCCCCGATGCCACCGAGGATCCCGAAAATCGTCTGCACGAAGACCGGCGGCTGCACCAGCTTGCGGTCGAGGAAGTGCGCCAGGTTGTAGAGGTGCCCGACATCGTAGCACTCGAACTCGAACCGGGTGCCGCAGCCCTCGCCCAGCTCCTTCAAGGTGCGCTCGATGTCGGCGAACGTGTTGCGGAAGATGAAGTCGCGGGTCATCCCGAGATAGGCCGGCTCCCACGCGTATTTCCACTC
>JBARIB010000856.1:0-3277 GCA_049799535.1 Allostellaceae bacterium
ACTGGATTCTTATCGGTGGCGGAGCGCCCCCGCATACAGGTCTGGCCTTCCGACGCCGTCGCGAAATTGTCGACCAAGAGCTCGACCTGGTTGCGGTCGGGGTCGTGGTAGTACATCGAGGTCGTCACGCCGTGGTTGACGCAGCGATGCGGGCGGATGCCGATCTCTTTGAGCCGCTGATAATTGTCGATCAGGTCATCCAGATCGCCAAAAGTGAAGGCGACATGGTGCAGGCCGGCTTCTCTTCCCGCCTTCGGCCCTTGCGGCTGCCGCTCCTCAAGTGGTCCGGGGTCGAGGAAGGCGACCCGATGGTGCTCGTCGTCATAGCTGATGAATGAGATGCGCTCGGCCTCGTACAGGATGTCGGCTCCGAGCACGGTGCAGTACCAATCGATCATCTCGGGCCGGCGGTTGGTCTGCAGCACGATATGCGACAGCTTTTTGGGTGACGCCATGAGCTCCTCCCTGGTGTTGCGGTTTCCGCGGGACCGGTGCCTGAGAAACCCGAGCCTGTCAATACTGGAGGGTCGACCACATGCCAAAACCCGCGGCTGGTATCGGACCGGCATGTTATTGCTCCGCGACGGAGACGATTCCGCGCGGAGCTGATAACATCTATAAAGATTTAATTACAAATTAGGGTCGGGAGCGACGCCCTCGCACGTCGCTCCCCTCTCAAAAATCAGACGTTAGTCGCCGGACGGCGGCGGCGTACGAATCCCAAGCCAACAAGAGCGGTACCTAGAAGGGCGAGGGAGGCCGGCTCCGGAGCGGGCGTAATCGGAGTATTGAATACCTCCTCCAGCAGCAGGGTGTTGTTGCTGCTCGCGGAGACTTGCTCGGGGACACCGACGAGTTCGACGAAAGTTGCGTTTGCGGGAAGATTAAACGTCTGCGGGTCCGTTGAACCGGCAACCGTATTGAGTAGGGTCAGACTATTGAGCGAGGGCCCTGTAAATATATCGACCGTGTCGGGCCCTTGCAGCGACCCAATTGAAACCGTCAACGGCGTGTTGCCACTTCCGATGACACTCGTGTTGTCGACAACTAGGGCTTTCAGGGGGCCGATCTCGTAATCCCCATCCGACGGCGGTGAAAGCGTGTCACTCTCCCCAAGACCCGTTTCCGTGCCGAACGGGCCAGGTTTCTGGGTGACAAAAGCGCCGCCCGAAGGAGCTGTCCCATCGGTGTGACCGGTGGAGTATCCGGTGGCGACGACGGTATTGCCGCTAACTGTGAAGCTGTGGGAGCCCGCCGGAAGTACACAGTTGCTCCCGCATACTGCGCCCCCATCGGCCCCGATCGTGCCGAAGTCAAAGGTAAGAGTCCCGGCTATCGCCGTTCCCATCGTACCCGCGGTGAGTGTGACTCCTAGAAAAAGCGCCCTAGAGACCTTGACCATAATGTTCAAACTCCTCGCACAAGATGAACGCGCTTCTTGAGCAGTTTCGGCATCTGCAGGCGAGGACGGGAAAGTAACCATTGCCTGCCGCAGGTGTTTGCTTTCAGTTGCGCTCTCATCTAACGAGAGCAAAACTCGGGCCAAGCTAGGAATTCAGCGGGAGAAACGCGTTAAAGCTACACTCTTGCGAATAAGTTTCGTGAAGGTTGTAAGAAAACTCGACACATCAATATAGTTAAACGTTGGCAGTGCAGACATGAACCTGACGACATACGGAGCCTTTGCGAGCAACCTTGCCTAGCCGAGACTGTAAAAACGACCGATAGCCGGGCTTCGGTGAAATCCTCGCAAACGGCTAGGGCGATCGCGGTGTCGGTCGTGTCGCGGTCGGTTTTCCATAAATTTCCGGGCGCACGGAGACCGCCTTGATGGGAGCTCCATCACGCGTCGTCGATAAGAGCAAACCCGAGGCCTGCCGGCCTGATTTGCTCGGTGCGGCGACCTATGTTATCGCTCCCGGTCGCCGGACCCTTCGGAACGCGGATGCACGGGGTTGCTGAGGGGTCCCTGACCCGAAACATCACCGAGGGGATGCTCCATGACCATCAATGTTGGCGACAAGATACCATCGGCGACACTCAAACAGATGACCCCGGAAGGGCCAAAGGACATCACCACCGACGAACTGTTTCGCGGTAAAAAAGTCGCCCTGTTTGCCGTGCCGGGGGCATTCACGCCGGCCTGCTCGCAGCGCCACTTGCCCGGTTACATCGATAGAGCGGCTGACATCAAGGCCAAGGGTGTCGATGAAATCGTCTGCGTCGCCGTCAACGATGTTTTCGTCATGACAGCGTGGGGCAAGGAGCAGAGGGCCGAGGGCAAGGTGCAAATGCTTGCCGACGGCAGCGGTGACTTCGCCCGGGCGCTCGGGCTCGAGCTCGACCTCACGAAAAACGGCCTTGGCATCCGTTCGAAGCGGTATTCGATGCTGGTCGACAATGGCGTCGTCAAATCGCTCAACATCGAGCAGCAGCCGGGCCAGGTCGAGGCTTCGGGTGCCGACGCGATGGTGAAGGCGCTGTAAGGCTGTTCTGGCGGCCGCCTCGGCTGTCATACGGTTAACGGCCGCCGCTACGTTCCCGCGCCACCGCGCGGGGACGTAGAAGGGTTGTCCTGATGTCTGCTCCGGCCGGCTTCGGCAATCCGGGCGCGTGCGAGGGCATCCGCCCGCTCGTTTTCGGGATGTCCTGCATGGCCGCGTACCCATTCCCAACTGACCGCGTGCCGCGCCGCTGCGGCGTCCAGCTGCTGCCACAAATCGACATTCTTGACCGGCCGCTTGTCGGCGGTGCGCCACCCACGCTGTTTCCAGCTGTGAATCCATTTGGTAATGCCATCACGCAGGTATTGGCTGTCACTATAGAGCCGAACGCTGCACGGCCGCTTCAGCGCTTCGAGCCCGGCGATCGCGGCCGTCATCTCCATGCGGTTATTGGTCGTCTCGGGCTCGTAGCCGCTTAATTCTTTTTCGACTCCGTGGTAGCGCAGGATAGCGGCCCAGCCGCCGGGGCCCGGATTGCCCCGGCAAGCGCCATCAGTGAAGATCTCGACTTCGCTCAGCTCAGTCATCGAGCCCATAGCTTGCAACACTGGTGATGCCGCGGTGAAACCGCAGCTTGCGTAGATATTCGAGCGGATCTTTTGGCCTGACCAACGCCCCTGCCGATTGGTTCAGCCAATCGAACAATCGCGTCAGCAAAAAGCGCAGCGCGCTGCCGCGGGCGAGGAGCGGCAGCGCGGCGAGTTCGGCCGCCTCGAGCGGGCGCTGCCGCCGATAGCCGTCGAGCAGCAGGCGCGTCTTGGTCACGTTGAGGC
>JBARIB010000857.1:0-2831 GCA_049799535.1 Allostellaceae bacterium
ATCGGGGACCGGGAAGGCGGCGCAACGCGCAACCGCGGTGTGCCGCATCGCCAGATCCTCAATCCGGGCCGGGTAGATGTTGTGCCCGCCGCGGATGATCAGATCCTTTTTCCGGCCAACAATCTCGAGACAGCCCTTCTCGTCGAGGCGGCCGAGATCGCCGCTCATAAACCAGCCCGAGCGGTTGAACGATTCCTCGGTGGCCCGCTGATTGTCGAAATACCCCAGGGTCAGGCACGCGCCGCGGCCACCGATCTCTCCCGCCACGCCCGGCGGCGCTTCGAAGTCGGAGTTGTCCTTGTCCCAGATCCGGATCTCGTAGGCACGACAGGCGCGCCCGCAGGTCTCGACAATCGTCCGCGGGTCGTCGCTCGGCAGGGTGTATTGGTGCGAGCCGTTCTCGGTCATGCCGTAGACGTTTTGCGGCAGCACCCCGCGGTCGAGAAAGGCTTGGGCGACCTCGCGCGGGATCGGCGAACCGGCCATATAGAACACCTTGACTGCGCCAAGCCGGTCGAGGCGCCGACGGCGCAGCTCGGCGAGAATATCCATCGCATGGGTCGGCACCCCCATCACGTAAGTGGCGCCCGTCTCGATAATCCAGTCGAGTTGCGTCCGGCCGGGCGGCGGCGCATTGACGACCAGCTCGAGCCCCGCCGCCATCATCTGTTCGATTGCGACCGTGCCGATGTGATGGCTCATCGGGCTGAGGCTCAACAGCACCGTGCGCTCGTCGTGATGCCAGTCCTCGACCATGGCCCGGCCGTTCGCGAGCAACGTGTTGTCCGAATGCATGACGCCCTTCGGCGTCCCGGTGGTGCCCGAGGTAAAGGCGAGATAGACGATCTTGTCGGGATCGTCGTCGGCAGGCGACAGCGAGGGGTTGGCCTTCGCCCGAGGAAAGGGTGCCGCCTCGGGACGATCGGTTCCGAGCGTATAGATCCGCCGCAGCGACGGCACCGTCACGGCGGCGGCAAAGACGTCAGCGGTTCGCGCGTCGGCGCCGTAGCCGGGCTCGGCGAAAAACGCCGCGGCACGGGTTCGCGACAACAGCTCGACAATCTCGCCGACCGTGTAGTTCTGGTGCAGCGACGGATTGCAGACATACCCCTGACGCGAGCAGGCGAGCAGGATCGCGACCGTCTCGATGCGACTTGGCAGCCATAGCGAGACGCGCTCGCCGCGCTTGAGGCCCGCCTCTTCGAGGTCGGCCGCGACGGCATCGACGACAGCACGAAGCGCGCTCCAGGAGAGCCGCCGCGTGGCATCCCGCACCGCAAATGCCTCTGGCCGTCGGGCCGCGTGATCACACAACAAACTATAGAGCGTATCCTGCCGCCACAGCCCCTCGGCGTAGTGCCGCCGCGCTAGCCCAGGGTCGTGCAATGTCAGAAGGGTGTTGGTCATCGCCGAGGCGATACCGCGAAACAGCCTATTGCGGCCCCGCGCGCATAGAGGCGGGGTGGCCGGGCAATTTGATGCGCTGCGTCGTGTCGGTCAGCTTGCTCCCGTCTACCCGCAGGACCCACAAATCCTGGTCGATGAAGTTGCCGACATAGAGAAACTGGCCATCGGGACTGAACGCCACGCCTTCGGGGAGCGCGCCGACATTGATGTCGCCGACATTGGTGACCTTCTTTCCGTCAATCTTGAGAGCGGTGACCGCGCCAGCCGGGTGATAAAAGGGCACTGTCTTGGGCATGTTCGAACCGCGCGCCTCGACCGCAACGGCGAAATCGCCCTTCGGGCTGATCGCCAGGCCCTCCGGCGAGTCGCCGACCGTGACGTGGTCGATGACCCGTGGCGGGTTGGCCTCGAGGTCGATGACGCTGACCGTGTCGACGTTGCCGTCCGAGCTTCCGCCATTGCCGTTGTCGGCAGTCAGTGCCAGCTTGCCATCGGGTGACACGGCGATGTTGTATGGGAAGATCCCGGGCGGCAGGTCGCGCTTGTCGTATGTCACCTTCTGGCCGTCGATCGACAGCAACGCGACCTTGTTCGCGGCGGCTTTGACAGCGAGCGCGTGTCTGCCATCCGGAGTGATCGCGACGGCGGAGACGCTGTCCGCGGCCGTCCCCACCGGTATGGTGTCGACCACCAGGACATCCTTGCCGCGGATCGACAGCACCGAGACCGTGCCGTCGGCGCGATTGGCCACAAGCGCCAGATCGCCCTTCGGGTTGATCGCCAAGCCGGAGGGCTGCTTGCCGACGTTGATCGTGCCGATCACCGCTGGCGGGTTGGCCTTCAGGTCGATCAGAAAGACCTTGTTGTCGGGCTCCAGCCGGTGGCCCCAGCCTTGGACGAGAGGCTCGAGAGAGTTGGCGACCAGAGCGGTTTCACCGCCCGGGCCGATCGCGAGATTGGTCGGCGGCCCGACGACCGAGTTCATCAGGGGTATCGTCGACGCGATGCGCGGCATATCCGGCTTGGAGATGTCGATCACCGTCAAGCTGTCTTTACCCGGCTCGCGAAAGATCGGCTTGCCGTTTTCGTCCCACCCCTGTTTCTCGTCGTTGCCGACGATCAGCTTTTGAGCGAAAGCCGGCATCACCCCAGCGGCTCCGCTCAGCCCAGCAGCTACCAACGCGATTGCCGCGGGCCCAATCAATCTCGACCAAACCATCTTACCCCTCCGTTCCCTGGTGGTTCGTGGCAATCGCGATGCTGCTCCGATCGAAGCCTGCGAGGCATTTGACCGTTACCTGCGTCAAACCGTTCATTCTGGCGTCTCCCCCGTGGCAGTAAACCGGCGTTATTGTCCGACCGTCCTTTCGGATCAAAGTTTTTCTCACCCCGATGACCGGTGCTCAGCTCCTCGCTCTTGGCCA
>JBARIB010000858.1:0-1576 GCA_049799535.1 Allostellaceae bacterium
CCGCCACGGCATGCTGCACTTCCGGGTGATGGGCCATCGGCCGGCTGAGCGCCACCGATTTCTTGCTCTTCAATCCGGGCAGGACGAGGTCCATCGCACGCTGCGCGACACCATAGTAGATATTCCCAAAACCCACGCTCCGCCCAGGCGAAGATCGCCAGAACGAACTCGTCTCCGGCGCCGACGGGGAGGATGCGCGAGACATATCTGTCCGGCACGAACGCACCTTCGAGCAGCACGTCGTCGCTCCTCGTGCCGCGCATACCGAGCGTGTCCCAGGTCTCGACGATGCGATAGCCGGCGAAGTCGCGCGGCAGAAAGGCGTGGACGATTTTCGGCCCGCCCTCGGCATCGTTCCACACGGCGTGGAGCCCGTAGCGCGTCCACACCGGGGCCATGCTGGCGAACATCTTGTGCCCGGTGAAGCGAAAGCCGCCATCGACCCGTTCGGCTGTCGCCGTCGAGAAAAACAGCGGAACATCGTTGCCGCGCTCGGCATGCCCGGCGGCGAAGACTTCGCCGGCAGCAGCCTCCTCCAGCATCCATTGCAAGGACTTGTCGCCGTACCGCCAAAGGTCGGCAGCCACACCCGTCCAGTAGAGATGCATGTTGACGCCGAGTGCCGTCGCCGGCGCGTGGTAGCCGAGGCGGCGCTGCTCCCGGCAGACCGCGGCGAGGTTGAGGCCGCGCCCGCCAAATTCCTTCGGCACGTTGATGGTCAGGTAGCCCGCTTGGCTCAGCTCGTCAAAATCTTCCCGGAAGAACCGGTTCTCCCGGTCGTAGCCAGCACATCGTTTCGTGAAACCGGCGAGCATTTCTTCCGGTAGGACCACGTCCCCGACACCGTTCGTGTCCATTTGAACCTCCCGAAAAGGTCCGTGTCGTTTTTTGCGATCAAACAGCTGAGCTGCGGGTAAGCCGCCCAACCGTCGCCGCCTAGTCAAGCCTCTGGTTTCGTGGACTTGCCGGCGGCTCTATTCGACATAGGGCCATGCCGCAACGCGAGCAAGGGCTGGCGCGAACGTCCAGTCCATTTCGCAGGCGGAATCGCATGAACCCGCCGCCACCGTCCGTCCTCGACCGCTGACCACGCCTATGGACTCACCTGTTGCAGCGACGGGTCGCGCCAGCGGATCGGCGTCGGCTGAATGCGGCCCTCCTTGGCCCATCGGACGAGTTCTCGTTTGAGGATCTTGCCGCTCGCGGTCAGCGGAAAATCCATCATCGCAATGAAATATTCGGGCATGTCGTACCGCGACAGTCCTGCGCAGTGCAGGTGCGTGAGCAGCTCCTGCGGCTCGACCCTTGCGCCTTCGTGCGCGATTACGGCCAGGCAGACCTTCTCGCCGAGTCGGTAATCGGGGACCGGGAAGGCGGCGCAACGCGCAACCGCGGTGTGCCGCATCGCCAGATCCTCAATCCGGGCCGGGTAGATGTTGTGCCCGCCGCGGATAATCAGATCCTTTTTCCGGCCAACAATCTCGAGACAGCCCTTCTCGTCGAGGCGGCCGAGATCGCCGCTCATAAACCAGCCCGAGCGGTTGAACGATTCCTCGGTGGCCCGCTGATTGTCGAA
>JBARIB010000859.1:0-1548 GCA_049799535.1 Allostellaceae bacterium
ATTGCCGAGTCTGCGGTGTTCCATAGCAAGCCCATGCTTTACAGGCATTCTATCACAGCTGCCTCGGTAACGGCCTAAAGGTGGTTCAGGGGTGTAGGCGGCCTCGTCACAGGCGCTCGTCCGCAGATGCAATCGAGCAGGGTTGGTCACTTGACTTCCGCTTCCCGACTTTCCGCAGGGCCCGATACTGAGACGCAAAAACCCCCCGATCTGCTGATCAGGGGGTTGAAGCGTCAGGCTGCTGTTGCTTCTTCGGCGATGACCTCGGCCATCGTGCGATGATCCCGGAACGCCCAGCTTTCGCCAGCCGGGACATCCCGGGCGGCCACTGCGGCCTCGACCTGCCGCCAGGCACCATGAGCCGGAAAGCCTATGACGGCATCCCGAACTCGGGCACAGGCGCCATAGCTCTTGCAGGTGCCGTAACAGTGAAGCCGTGCGGTCCCGCCATTCGCTAATCGTCTCGGCCCACTCGTCGCGCCGTCTCTTGAGCCGGTGCCGGATTGCGCGGCAGGCGTAAGCTCGGGCGAGCACGGTCGCAACGGGGCCGATGCCGTGCAGGGGTGAGAGGCCGTGCTGGTGGGAGCAGGCGCAGGGATTAAACTCGCGCAGTGGCGAGCCCCTCTCGCGTGACAGAACTCCGACGGAGGCCGCGCCGCGGACCGCAAGTCTGCTCTTGCTGAGGCCCTCGGCACGATCGCGATGGCCTAACGGCTCCAACGCCGCGAGCCCCCTCAGCGGCTGCCGAGGGGGCGTGGCGAACTAATCGTCTTTGGTGAACTGCGCAGGGATCTCGATCTGCCGGCCGGTCTTGGCCTCGTCCGCGTAGAGGAACGTTGCCAGACTGAGCATATCCAGCGGCAGGCCTTTCGCGTCCCTGCTGGCGATGATCAGACTGTGGGCCTGATCGGCCTCGTATGCCGGCGGCACGATTTTGGCTGCGGTGATGGTCGTGGCGCGAGCGCTGTCGCAGTCCATCTCCTGGGTGTCCCAGTCGATATCGTCGCTGATGCCTTTTTTGCAGGCCGCTTCGAGGTTTTCGGCCTCGACGACGATATGCTGGTACATCGGGACGAGATACTGACGCTCGATGACGAATTTGGGCATTGGATTATCTCCTGGTGGATTTTCCAACGGCCCAACCCCTGCCAACGGCTGTCAGCAGAGGGTGAGATTGGTCAGCCGGTCCCGAAGGGCTTCAGTCCGAGTTCGGCAAGGCGTTCCTTGCAGGCGGCTTCGTCGTTGATGTAGTGCGTGATGTCGTACCGGGCGCCGGCCACGCCGAAGAGATGGGCGAGCTGGTAGACCATCAGTCGGATTGCGGGGTCCTGGCAGATGGCTTTGGTGTCGCCCTTCTTGTGCTTGTGCATCTGGCGGCAGGTGTCGGCGATCGACAGTGCGACGCCACTCGGGTTGCATGCGCCGGGATGACAATCACCAGTGCGTCACGAAAGCGGCTACCGGGGAGCGTTTTGTTTGAGACATGGGTGATTTCTCCGTTAAGGAGCGGTAGGCTCCCAACGGCCGCAGCCCGACGCACTGATGCAC
>JBARIB010000860.1:0-4375 GCA_049799535.1 Allostellaceae bacterium
GTTCTGGCGCCGCGCCCTCCACCCCCGCAAAGAGCCGAAATCCCGCCACCGGCGCGCTCACCGCGCGCGCTGTGGTGCGCCGGCCATTGGCGCTGGGACGGCGCGCATTATCTCTGGATTTCGGGGAAATATATCGAGCGTCCGTCACCGACTGCCAATTGGCGTCCCGGTTATTGGGAGCGGCAACCCGATGGCTGGCGGTGGGTCGAAGGACAGTGGATCTCGTAATCCGGCCTTAAGGCGCGGTGACAACCGTCCCGCCCGCCACCGGGCGAACACATTGGCGAGACTTCGCGGATCTCATACCGACTGAAAGGAGGCGGGAAGCCGATCCGCTGCTCGCTGTTGTTGGCGCAGTGTTAAAACCGACACCGCTGATGCGGACCAACCCCTCTTTCCTCCCGGACTGGAGCCAATCTGCACCTGGCGCATTGATGCCGGGTGAAGCAGCTCTGGCAATGCGCGCTGCGCAACACCTGGGAGGAGACAGCATGCAGCATCTTTATGGGTTGGCGGCATTGCCTCGAACCTGTTGCCAAGCTTGCTCCGCTGCAGGCGGAAGCTTGTCCATGTGCTTCAAAAACAGCGCAAGCGTCCAGATCTGCTCATCGGTCAGCGCGCCCTTCCATGCGGGCATTCCTGTCCAGCGGATGCCGTGCTTTATCTTCCAGAAGGAATAGCCCTCGGGGTCATCCTCGACACCGTCGGTCGCGAACTGCGGCGGGGACGGGTATTCGCCTTTTGCGACCGCGGAAGCCGATGCGTCGCCTTTCGCCGTGCCATGACAGATCGCACAATGCTGTCCGAACAGGCCGATGCCGGCGATTAGGTTGGCGTCGGTCAACGCGACGGGGTTGGGGCCCTTCGGCGCGTCGCGAGCGAGGGTCGCATCGAGGGATGTGTTGGCCGCCCAGGTCTCGAACCAACCGGGCGTGGCGTCGGCATTGGCGGGAATCGCGCCGGTGCGCAGCACGGCGTAGCCGCATCCCGCGGCAACGAGGATCGTCAACACGACGCCGAGCACAAATCCTCTAAACATCACGTTTCCGCAGTGCAAGGTCGATCAGCGGCAAGAGGGCGGGGGCGGTGGGTAGGTTCTGCTCGATAATCTCGGTGCGGGTCAGCCAAGCGACCTCATCGGCATCGTCGCCCGGGATGCCTTCGCCTGATCGCCAGTGGCCGATCACTGCGACTAAGGTGTAGTGGTAGCGCACGCGGCCTTCGCCGTCGCGGTCGATCGTGTCGATGACGGTCAGCGGGCCCGCCGGTTCCGCCGTAACGCCGGTTTCCTCGAAGAGTTCGCGCATTGCTCCTTGCGCGACAGTCTCCCCCAGTTCGAGGACCCCACCCGGAAAGCCCCAGCGGCCAGGCATCGGCGGGTTCGAACGGCGCACGACGAGCGCCCGGTCGCCACGCATCACCACCGCCAGCACGCCGACGATCGGGCGATCGGGGTAGCGCCGAGCTTCCTTAGCGGTCGGCATTGCTGTCATTGCGAGTTGCACACCGGCCGGGCGGCCGACCCGGCCTGGATGAAACCGTCGGGGATCGGACCGGGTGGAGTATGCTTGTAATGCCGTCGGCGCAGAGGTCGACGCTCCATGGCGCGGGAGAGCCCGGTTGCGAGTTGGACCCTGGGAGCCTGGGAAAACCCCCACTGGCGCGGAGGGGCGGCGACCCAAGCACGCTTGCTAGATTTCATGTTTATCAGAGGCCCCCGCCGGCGGTGCAGGTATGGAGGATCGCCGATGGAAGTCATGTACGAACGTGTTGCCGGGCTGGACCTGCACAAGAGCCTGCCCTCGCGAAAGCGGGGGAGACGGTGGTCGCCTGCGTGCGGTTGATGGTCGGGCGCAAGGCGGTGCGCGAGTGCCGAACCTTCGGCACGACGACGACAGCCTGATGGGCTTGCTGGCGTGGCTGAGAGAGTCGCGATGCAGCCACGTGGCGATGGAAGCGACGGGGGTCTACTGGACACCTGTTTGGAAGATCCTGAGGCCGCGACATGAGCCGGTTTCCGACCGCCGGTCATTTGGTCGCCTGGGCCGGACTGTGCCCCGGCCAGAACGAGAGTGCCGGCAAGCGAAAATCGTCGTGCCTGCGGAAGGGCGCCCCTTGGCTGAAACGATGCTGGTCCAATGTGCCTGGCCGGCCAAACGCCCAAAGAATAGCTATTACATGGCCCAATTCTATCGCCTGCAAACCCGGCGCGGGCCGCAGAAGGCCATCTGCGCCGTCGCCGCTTCGATTCTCACCGCCATCTATCACATGTTGGAAAACGACACTCGTCATCACGACCTCGGAGCCGACTACTTCGATCGTCGCTCGCCCGAAGCCAAAGCCAAACGTCTGCTCGCCCAGCTTTCGAGACTCGGCTTCGAGGTTACACTTCAACCCCTCGCAGCGGCCGCCTGACAATGAGGCGCACCTTATCACGTGGTTTCTTGCGAGGAGCGGAGCGACGAAGCAATCTCGATGACGGGATAATCGTGGTACTGGTTGGGGAACAGCATGGCTATGGTGAAAGAAGAAGGTGCAGTCCCGGATTTTCTGCGGATGGACCAACCCGTCAGTTCGGACCCGACCAACGCTAAGAAGACCGGCAACTGGCACGGCTGGCCGACCAAGGACATCACCCCGGTCACCTTGACCGACGATGAAGCCCGCACGGTGCGGATCAGGACGCCGGTGATGGAACTGGAGGGGCTGATCACGCCCACCAGCCTGCACTACGCCGTCCAGCATTTTGCCGTGCCGCCGGTGGTCGAGACCGATCGCTGGGACTTGAAGATCTTCGGCGAGGTCAAGAACCCTCTGACCCTCAATTTCGACCAATTGCGGCGCTTCCCGGGTCGCAGCGTCCGCACCGTCATGGAGTGTTCCGGCAGCGACGCCACGTTCTTCGAGTATTTCAAGGGCGAGGGCCCGAAACCCTCGCGCACCCAGGAGGGAATGATCCTCAGCGCCAGCGAGTGGACGGGTGTGCCGCTCGCCGCGGTGCTGAACGAGGCCGGCCTCACTGCAAAGTCGCTCCATGTGCGCGCCGAAGGAAACGACATGGGTGTGCCGCCGACCGCCGCCGAGGGCACCAAGCCCTTCTACTACGACAAGGGGCTTCCGATCGAAAAGGCGCTCCACCCCGACACCATCCTGGCCTGGGCGCAGAACGGCCAGCTGCTGGAACACCTGCACGGCGCGCCGGTACGGCTCTTGGTGCCTGGCTGGTCGGGGAACTGGTCGGTCAAGTGGCTGACCAAGCTCCAACTGATGGAGCGGGAGCCCGACTGCTGGTACCACTACCAGTTCTACTATTACGGCAACTCGCCCGACGACCCGAAAAAGGAGCTGATTACCACGATCGGTGTGAAATCCCTGATCACCCGACCCAACGACGATACCGAGACGATGGTGCCGGGAATCCATATGATCCGGGGCTACGCATGGAGTGGTGCCGGCGCCATCGCCAAGGTGGAGGTCAGCGTTGACGGCGGCGAGACCTGGCATGCCGTCCATATAGAGCCGCCGCGCGAACGGTTCATGTGGGTGCGCTGGTCCTACCGCTGGGACGCGCGCCGGAGGGGCGCCTATTGCCTGATGTCCCGGGCCACCGACGAGGTCGGGCGGGTACAGTCGCGCGAGCCGCGCTACAACAACATGCGCAAGAATTTCAGCGCCATCGTCGGCCACACGGTCACGGTGACGTAAGCCGCATGGTCTCTACCGGTGCTTCGTCCGTCATGGCCGGACGTGATCCACGGCTGTCCGGTTTAGCTGGGGTTCCATTGCAGCGTCATTTGAGCGGGGTTGGTGGGGATTGGCGTTTCAGGATCAAGCAGACGGTCGAGCGGTCGGCGATGCATCAGATTGAGGCGAACCAGGCGGGCGAAGGCGAGCGGGCTGGTGACGGCCTGTTGCCCGGCCTGAGCCAGCCGCAGCAACAGAAAAGCGATCAGCGCGACCGCGATTTGGATGCGCACGGCATTCTCGCTGACGCCGAGAAAGCGGCGGATTTTGAGGGTCTGCTTGACCCATCGGAAGAACAGCTCGATCGCCCAGCGCCGCTTGTAGAGATCGGCGATCTCCTGGGCCGGGGCGTCGAGATCGTTCGACAGGATGCGCAACACCTTGCCGGTATCGAGCTTGATGCGAACCTCGCGCACCGGGTCCTGAAAGGGGTTGTTGCGCCCGCTGCCCTGGCGTGCCGGCAGATGTCCGATCCGGTCGGCGAGGATCGCGCTGCCCTCGGGCACGGCCAATTCCGCGACCATCGCCAATGGGGTATTGGATATGAGGCGAGTGATGATCCGGCATTGTGCGGCGTCGAGCTTGGCCCACCAGGCATAGTCGTAATAGCCCAGATCGAAAACGTAGGTGG
>JBARIB010000861.1:0-2351 GCA_049799535.1 Allostellaceae bacterium
CCTATGGGCCAATGGGGCCGCCGACTTTGTTTACGATCCCGGTATTGCGCTACATGAAGACCTATGGCTTGACCGACGAGACGCTGGCAATGGTCTCGGTCGTGCAGCGCGAATGGGCGGCCAAAAACCCGCGCGCCACCTTCAAGACGCCGATCACGGTCGACGACGTGCTCAATTCGCGGATGATCGCCTATCCGTTCCGGCTGTTGCAGTGCTGTTTGGTGACCGATGGCGGTGGTGCCTTGATTTTGGTGTCGGCTGAGCGCGCCCGCGACTTCCCGCAAAAGCCGGTCTATCTGCTCGGCACCGGCGAGAGTGTCGAGACGCCGATGGTCAGCCAAATGCAGGATTTCACCTCTTCGCGCGCTTTCCGGGTCGCCGGCCCCACCGCCTTTGCCGAAGCCGGCATCACCCACAATGACGTCGACCATTTGATGATCTACGACGCCTTTGCGCATTTGCCGATCTACGGTCTCGAGGATCTGGGCTTTGTGCCAAAAGGCCAAGCCGGCGCCTTTATTGCCGAGCGCAACACCGGTCCCGGCGGCAAATTGCCGCTTAACACCAATGGCGGCGGCCTCTCCTACATGCATTCCGGCATGTACGGCATGTACGCGCTGCAGGAGAGCGTGCGCCAGATGCGCGGCACCGCTCCCGCGCAGATCCCCGGCGCCAAGATCTCGGTCTGCCACGGCGTCGGTGGCATGTTCGCCGCCTCCCGCACGATCATCATGTCCAACGAGGCGGTTTAAGGAACTCATCGACATCAAAGCTACGCTGCCGCTGACTCCGTCGAGTTAAGCAAACCGCTTCCACCGCGTGTGGCGCTTCTTGTTGCTCGGGCCGACTGAGCTTTGATGGAGCGCCTTGCGCACACGTGCGCGCGAAGTGAGAGCGATCAGGGTCAACTCTATGATTTGCTTTGGTTCCAGTCTCGGATTCAGGTGAAATACAGGCTTGACCAGTCGGTTCGGCGGTTACGTCAGGCATCGGAGAGAGTTCACAGCGGCGGAGATGGTTGGGGCAACACCCCTGATCATATGTTCTTGTTTCGTTTCGGTCAAGCCTGGAAGCGTGTCCCCCAAGCCTTTGCTGAGGCCGGCATCACCCACAATGACCCGACCATCTGATGGTCTACGATTCCCCCTGTTCGCTGCTAGGGGAAAGCTTTGCCGCATCTGCCGATATGCGGCCTCGAAGATCTGGGCTTTGTCGGGCGCGGCCGGAGCCTTCGTCGACGAGCGCAACACCGCCCCCGGCGCCGCGCAGATCCTCGGTGGCAAGATCTCGCATCTGGCGCGATCACCGCCGCTAACTTGTTTAGGTCCCCTCCGAGAAGAAGGAGCCGTTTCGCTCGGAACCTATTTCGGCAAAGGAGCTGGACGATGCTTCCAGCGGGTCCGACACGAACCTGTAATCGCCGACGGTTGCGGTCCATTCCATTTGCGCCTTATTGCGAATGAAATGGCCTTCGAAGCCGCCGAATACGGGATCGGTGTTGCGAATGTCCACCTGTTCCTGCATGCCGCTCCAAATTACTCTGAACGACACTGAACCCGGTATCGGGTCTGGGCCGCCTCCGAACGCGGAATTCGGAAAGTTGCCGTAGTCGAAGATCGGCACATGGACCGCCTGAAGGATGGCTTTCCCTTTGTCCAGCTCTACTTTGACACTGTGGCCCGGTACTTCGATTGTCCAGAACAGGCCGACCGGTGGGAATTGAGTGGGGTTGAGGTCGTGGATCTGAGTCTCTGTCTGATCGCCCGCACGGAGCTGAAAGACGTCCACTCAGACCAACGCGAATGTTGACTGGTGGATTTCCCCGTCGGTGCCCCGAAAATTGCCTTTCATGAACCGCATATCAGAATTCTGAAAGGGGAGCCGCAGCCTCTCGCGTGTCTTGGTGTTGATTCGGGTCACCATCCCGCTGATGTAAGCAAGACCGACAAAGCCGTCGAGGTTCGTGATCGTGCTCGGCTCCGCATCGATGGGATCGCCCCCCATGGTCGGTGAGGGGCCGAACACATGATAGAAACCGCCAAGACCGGGCGATCCACCGGGGATCGGAACCGGTGCGAAGGACCAATTGCTGGCCAGTGCCGGCTTCAAAAGCCCGGCGCCCAGCGCACCGCCGAAGAGCACAGTCCCGGTCGCCGTGCGGGCGAGCTGACGCCGTGTCATGCAGGCTCGGTGCTGACGGGCACCGGGAGTGTCGTGCGTCTGGTCATAGTGTTTGGTTAACGCGGCAGCCCTCTTGGCTCTATCAGGGCTAGTGTACATGGTCTCCTCCCTCTCAGTGTCCGGGATGCGGTTTTCATCGAGGCTAAGGGGTTGGCCACCAGCCTCGCGGC
>JBARIB010000862.1:0-2133 GCA_049799535.1 Allostellaceae bacterium
TGATCCTGACGGAAGCCGTGGCTGCGCGATAGGTGTTTTCGGCTTCGCAGCCCTGACGCCCCTGCACCTTGTGTCCCGGATGCCATCGATGTGCCAGAGAAACGCGTGCTAGTGTTTGGATTCGCAGACCGTGCTCACGAAACAAACATCCTTGCCGGGAGTGCACGATGTGTGCTTCCGCCGGGATATCGCTAGAATGGCACGATGCCGCGCGTTCTTGACCATGTCGCCTGGGAAGCCTGTCTGGTCGAACCCCATCCCGACCAAGGGCTGGAGGCCTACGCCCGTCGGAAGACCGGGATACCCTTCCCGTCCATCCGCTATTTTGCGCCGGTCCCATGGCTGGCGCGGGCTCTGGTCGACTTGCATCCCGAGTACGGGCTCCTAACGTACCTCGATCAGAACGTGGCGGACCTCCTCACGCTGGTCGTGAGCCAGGAAAACTCGTGCCGCTTCTGCTACGCGGCCCAACGGGCGCTGCTTTGGGGCCTGGGAATGAGCGAAGACCGCATCCAGCGCGTGGAGCAGGAACTGAGCGCGAGCCTCGCACCACGGACGGCCGCCGCTATAGCCTTCGGGCGGAGCCAATCGCGCACGGGACCCGCGGGAGCGTGGGATGCCCTCCAAGCGCTCCGTCGTGCCGGTTTCAACGATGAGGAGATAAAGGAAATCGCATTCACGACGGCTGCCACCGATTTCCTTAACCGCGCCTGTACAATTCCTGCAATTCCTGTGCGCCCGCTGGAGCGGATGCCCGGCCAGCTCCGCATGCGGCTGCTCCGACCCTTGATCAAACGCATCCTAGAGAGGCATCGATTCCGCGGGCAGGCGATGCCGCCCGAACCTACCCCATTCTATCCCTACGGCCGGCTGATCGAAAAGTACGTCGGTTCGCCAATCGCCATAGCGCTAGGTCGAACGATCGAGGAGATGTTGGCCTCCCCTCATCTCACGCCGCGGTGCAAGCTCTTGATGTTCGCGATCATCGCTCGAGGTCTGGGCTGCGAAGTGGATGCGCTCGATATCGGCGAGGCCTTAGAACGCGAAGGCCTGAACGAGCTGACGTTCACCCGGGTCCTTACTCATCTCGAAGCTCCCGAGTTGGACGATATCGAGCGCTTACTGCTGCGATTCGCTCGGGAGACGATATGGTATGATCCCGCCGCGCTGCAGCGCCGTGCCCGTACCCTGCTTGATCGGCTCTCGGTGCCACAGTTCTTGGAGGCTGCCGGAGTGGCAGCCCTGGCTAATGGACTCTGTCGCATGGCGGCGATGGTTATGGACCATCCATGATCGAGGCCGTTGAAACGGCCACCGGGTTCATCCTTTTCGCGGTTCTCGCAGTCGCGCTCTATCACCAATGGCGACGAGGTAAAAGCCTCCAGGCGCAGCTGGCAGCGGCCGAAGCCGCGCTTGAGCAGCTTCAGCGCGCATGCTCCCGTCTTGCGCCGGCGGGCGTAGTTCAGCGGCTTGTCGCCGATGGAATACAGTCCAACACCGGGCTTGTAGCCGAGCGCAAGGTGGCGACCGCGATGTTTGTGGATCTGGTAGGCTTCAGCGCCATGAGCGAGCGGCTGGACCCAGAGCTCCTGTTGCGTGTGATCAATGGCTATTATCAGCGCATGAGCGATGCTATCGACGAGCATCGCGGCCAGGTTGGAAGCTTCGTCGGCGACGGTATCGTCGCTTACTTCGGCGCGATCCAGCCGAACCCGTGGGAGTGCGACGACGCAGTGCGTGCCGCTCTGGCCATGCGTGCGGCGATTCGCGAGTACAATGTCGAACTCAAGCACGAGGGGCTGCCACCGATCTCAATCGGCATCGGAATCGATCGCGGGCCGGGTCTAGCTGGGCTCTTAGGTTCCGACGAGCGGAGGGAGTACGCGTTCATCGGACGCGCGGTCAATCTCGCAGCGCGCATACAGACCCTGACGCGCATTCACCAAGTGGACATCCTTGTCAGCGAGGCGTTGCGCTCCGCGCTTGCCCCCGAGTTCATAGTCGCGCCCATGCCCGCGGAAGCAGTCAAGGGGTTCGCCGAGCCGGTCGTCACTTACGCTGTGCGGGGAGTTCAGCCGATCTTAATCCGGGTCACCAGGGCTGAAGAACGCGATAACGTAGAGCATATTTAGC
>JBARIB010000863.1:0-1800 GCA_049799535.1 Allostellaceae bacterium
TGATCCTCGACGAGCCGACCACAGGCGTCGACCCGCTGTCGCGCCGCCAATTCTGGGAGCTGATCGACCACATCCGAGCGCGGCGCCCCGGCATGAGCGTCATGGTCGCCACGGCGTACATGGAAGAAGCAGAGCGGTTCGATTGGCTCGCCGCGATGGACGCCGGCCGGGTGATCGCCAGCGGCGCGCCGGCGGAGCTGATGGCGCTCGGCCATGCAACGACGCTCGACGACGCATTCATCAATCTTCTGCCGGAGGCCAAACGCGCCGGCCATCAAGCAGTCATCGTCCCTCCGCGCCTGACAGCCGGCGGTCCGCCTGCCATCGAGGCGGAGGGGCTGACCCAGCGGTTCGGCCAGTTCACCGCGGTCGATCATGTGAGCTTCCGCATCGAGCCCGGCGAGATCTTCGGGTTTCTCGGCTCCAACGGCTGCGGCAAGAGCACGACGATGAAGATGCTCACCGGCCTGTTGCCGGCCACGGAAGGGGTGGCGCTTCTTTTCGGGCGCGCGCTCGATGCCGGCGACATGGCGACGCGCCAGCGCGTCGGCTACATGTCGCAGGCCTTCTCGCTCTACAATGAATTGAGCGTTCGGCAGAATCTCGAGCTCCATGCCCATTTGTTCCGCCTGCCCGAGGACCGCAGAGCGGCGCGCATAGAGGAAATGCTGGAGCGATTCGACCTCGCCGGCGTCGCGGACAGCCGGCCCGAAAGCCTGCCCTTGGGGCAAAAGCAGCGCCTGCAGCTGGCCGTCGCCGTTCTGCATCGGCCCGAGGTGCTGATCCTCGACGAGCCGACCTCGGGCGTCGACCCGGTCGCCCGCGATTCCTTCTGGCAGTTTCTAATCAGCCTCTCCCGCGACGAAGGCGTGACGATCTTCCTCTCGACCCACTTCATGAACGAAGCGGAAAGGTGCGACCGCATTTCGCTGATGCATGCGGGCAAGGTCCTGGCCGTGGGCACCGCGAAGGAACTGACGCAGCGTCGCGGCATGGCGAGCCTCCAGGATGCCTTCATCGCCTATCTGGAGGAGGCCGCCGGTCTCGAACCCGGCGCCAAGCCGGCTGCGGCCGAGGTCCCGCTCGAAGCCGCCGAAGGCAGGCTGCCGCCGACCGCGGCAAGCTCGCTGTTCGATCTGCGCCGCCTTTGGGCCTATGCGCGCCGGGAGGCGATGGAGATATTGCGTGATCCGATCCGGCTCGCCTTCTCGTTCCTCGGCCCTCTGATCTTGTTGGTGACAGTCGGTTACGGCATCTCGTTCGATGTCGAACACCTCGCCTACGCCGCCTTCGACCAAGACCAGACGAACGAAAGCCGGGAACTGCTCGAAAACTTAGCGGGATCCCGGTATTTCACTGAGCATTCGGACATCACCAGCGAGAACGAACTCGACCATCGTCTGAAGAGCGGAGAGCTGAAGGTTGCGGTCGAGATCCCGCCGAATTTCGGCAAGGATCTGCTGACCGACAAAGATTTCGAAATCTCCGTATGGCTCGACGGCGCGATGCCTTTCCGGGCGGAGACGGCAAGCGGCTATGTCACGGGAGTTGCGCAGACCTATCTGACCGATCAGGCTGCAAGGGGCCACATCTCGGGCCCCGAGCCTCTGCCGGTTAAGATCGAGGGACGCTTCCGCTACAACCAAGCGTTCAAGAGCGTCTATCAGACCATTCCCGGCACCATCATGCTCGTGCTGATCGTGATCCCGGCGATGATGACGGCGGTCGGCGTCGCCCGCGAGAAGGAGACCGGGTCGATCGCCAATTTCCGGTCGACGCCGATCACGGGCATCGAATTTC